>JAGGNB010000091.1 GCA_017886375.1 Octadecabacter sp. | reverse complement strand
GCAGTGCACCGTTAGGCCGCCTTTCCGCGCGGCGTAAGGTCGGCACCTGTCTGTCGATCATACCGACTTAAGCGATCTAGATTTTTGGCGGCACCTGCGTTTGGGAAGACTCCACCTCGCTTTCGTCGCCGCCTGCCAAAAAGCTGTTAATCGCAATCACGGCAGACCGGCCGGTCCATAGCCTGCACTCATCGATTTTCTGCATCGTCAGCTGGGGTGCAGTTTTCCGCCCGCTCTTGGCTGCATTCCACGTTTGAGCCAAGGCGGTACTCGCCTCCGACTCAAGCGCTGCAGTATCTATGCGGTCACGTTGATAAGCAACGGCGACAAACGTGCCTTTGCCGACATAGGCAAAAATCATCGAATCCTCACTGAACACATCAGACAAACTGGCCGCCGTCATTTCGATGGTCTGGCGAAACTGTGCCGGGGTCGCATCCAGAAACAGCGTGTCGGCGCTCTCGATCTTGATGCTGAACAACGTCATCGCAAATAATGCGTCCGTCATGCGCAGCAGCTCATTTACCAACTGCAAAAGACCACGCCCACTGCGGCTGTTCTTGATATCAAACGGCTCTGTGAATGAAATGGCCGTCATACTGCTGAATTCCAACATCTCGTGCTGGGCCAGCTTCTCACGGAGCAAACTTTCACTCAGCATCGCGGCCATGTTGATGCGCGCGCCCAGTTCCAGCCCGTCAAAAGGCTTGCTGACGAAATCGGTTGCCCCGGCACCGAATGCTTCGGCCATAACATCATGGGCCTTGCTCGCGGTGATCATGATGATCGGCGCGACGCGGTAGCTTTTCAGATCACGAATTTGCGCGCACAGCTCAATCCCGCTGGTACCCGGCAGCATGATGTCCAGCAGGAAGGTGTCGAACGGAACAGACGTCGCATGGATCAGATCAATCGCGGACTCGGCGCAGGTTGCGTAGGTCACGTCTCTGAAACCGCATTGCTCCAACGTCACCGCAAGTATGTCCAAGATGAGAGGATCATCGTCGACCGCAAGAATTCGCATAGCCAGTTACCTCAATCTGCCCCAGGCGGGGCTTTGCCGCACTTTTGGCGTGCGATCGGATCACGGTTAGGCTGCAACGGCGGCGAATTTGTGGCCTTTTAAGGGTTTAGGCAAGTTTACGAGTGTAAAGACAGGAATTAAGCTACACTGTGGATGAGCGCCGCCGCTTCACTTCCGCTTCACAAACTCCGTCAGGATCACAATCCGCTGGCCTTCGACCTTGCCCTCGATATGCGCCGCATTCTCCGGCACGAGTGAGATATTGCGCACAGCCGTGCCGCGTTTTGCCGTAAACCCTGCGCCCTTCACCACCAGATCTTTTACCAGAACAACCGTATCACCATGGTCCAGCCGCATGCCGTTGGAATCAAAGTGTTCGACCACCAGCGCACTTGCCTCGGCCCGCGCCATGACTTCCGGTTCCATCATCATGCTCTCGCGCGCATCCCTCGCCCACATCTCGTCGATCTCGCCAAGCTTGCGCCAAACGGCAATCTGCACGGACGGCTCCGGCGACCACATCGCCCCTTCAAGACAGCGCCAATGGGCGGCAGGCACATCACCCTCACCGCGACAGGCCGGGCACAACAACACCTGATCCTCGGACGGGACGTCAACACTCGTCAATCCGTCAGCCGCACCGCAAAATTCACATGCGCTACCAGCGCGGTCCATCAGTTCATCCCAGCGCATCGTAATATCCTTCGGCATTTTTCGGTGGTAATTTCGCGTCTGTCAGATACCCATGCAGGACCGACTGCAACCCCTTACAACCTTGGCGAGAATTTGCCGACAACGGTAATATACAGCCTTAGCCCTTGCCAAACGGCTTGTCCTGCCCCATATGCCACAATGCAAACGTTATTCTATCTCGACCTACTGTCTTCCTTCATCGGCGACATTCGATCTAGCACTAACTTCGCCAAGCTGCCGCATTTCGCGGGCAGAACTACAAAAGGAAGACATGACATGGCCAACGGTACAGTCAAATGGTTCAACACAACAAAAGGCTTCGGCTTTATCGCTCCTGAAACTGGCGGCAAGGACGTTTTCGTTCACATCTCCGCAGTTGAGCGTTCCGGCCTCACAGGCTTGGCAGACGATCAAAAGGTAACTTTTGACGTTGAAGCCGGCCGCGACGGTCGTGAGTCCGCGGTTAACCTCGCACTTGCATAAATTTTAAGTCTTCGGACTTAACGAAGGGCGGTTCCTACGGGAGCCGCCCTTTTTTTGTGTTTGCCTCACCGCCTCGGCTTTAGTCAGCCAGCACGAACGTGACCTTCAGTACGACGCGATATTCGTCGATCTTGCCATTGCTCACTGTGACTTTCTGGTCCGCAACCCACGCGCCTGTGATTCCCTTAAGCGATTTGGACGCCCGTTCGATCCCGTTCTCGACCGCGTCATCAAACGACTTGGACGACGAACAGATGATCTCGGTGACTTTTGCGACTGAATTAGACATAATGTTTCTCCCAGTTGGTTAGGCCCTCACGCTAGCCGTGTGGTTTGGCAAGGTCCACACCGCGCTACAGATCACTGCGCAATCAGGCCAAGCACCGCCGGCCCGATGCCATCCACGATTTTTTCCACACCGACAGCGCTGGGGTGAATGCCATCGCTTTGCATATACTGCGCGCGCGCCGTCACCAAATCGGTGCCATCCTGCAACGGCGCAAAGAAATTGTCATATAGATCAAGCCCGTAGGTCTGCGCCAATTCCGGATACATCGCATCAAATGCGGCCTTATACGCGGGGCCATAATTGCTTGGCGCATCCAGCCCCACCAACAACACATCGACACCCGCGTCCTGCGCGGTGCGCAAAATACCGTCCAAATTCGCGCGGCTCACGGCGGGATCAATACCGCGCAGCAGATCATTGCCACCCAAATTCACAATCATCGCATCGACGTCCGGCGTCAGCGTCCACGCCACACGGCTAAGGCCGCCCGCCGTGGTGTCGCCCGATACGCCTGCGTTGATCACCTCGACATCCGCCCCGCTTGCGCGCAACCATGCCTGCAATTGCGGCACGAACCCGTCCTCCATTGGCAACCCATAGCCTTGGGTCAAAGAATCCCCTAACGCTGCAATGGTCACGCTTTGCGCCTGCGCCGCGCCAACAAGCCCGCCGATGCCTAAAATCAAACCCAATCCAAGGTTGCGGCCAGCGCGTAACACCCCATATGAAACTGACCCGACCAAGCCAAAGGCGACCCCGATGACTGATGCCCTCTCGCTCAAAAATGTCTCCCTGTCGCTGTCTGGCAATGCCGGCACGGTCGACATCCTGCACGACATTTCGTTGACCGTCGCCAAGGGCGAAACGCTTGGGCTCGTCGGGCCGAGTGGATCTGGCAAATCATCTCTCCTGATGTTGATGGGCGGGCTGGAAACCGCGTCGTCTGGGTCTATCATAGCGCTCGGAACAGACATTACACACTTGGGTGAAGACGACCTTGCGCGGTTTCGTCAACGTAATATGGGGGTGGTGTTCCAATCCTTCCACCTCATTCCCACAATGACCGCGCTGGAAAACGTCGCAACGCCGCTGGAACTGGCTGGCGTGCGCGATGCCTACGACCGCGCGAGCGCCGAACTCGCCGCCGTTGGCCTCGCCAATCGTGCAGCGCATTACCCCGCGCAATTATCTGGCGGCGAACAACAGCGCGTGGCCCTTGCCCGCGCGTCCGTCACCCGCCCGAAACTGCTTTTGGCCGATGAACCCACTGGAAACCTTGATGAAACCAACGGGGCCGCCATCATCGACATGCTGTTTGGCCTGCGCGAACAGCACGGCGCGACATTGATCATGGTCACCCATTCCAATGAACTTGCCGCGCGCTGCGACCGTATAATCCGACTGCGCGACGGGCATATCGACACGCTTCAGGCTGCCGCTGAATGACCCCGTCCACAATCTTTATCGCATGGACATTCGCCAAACGTGAACTGCGCGGCGGGCTGCACGGCTTTCGCATCTTCCTTGCGTGCCTCGCCCTTGGCGTCGCCGCCATTGCCGCCGTCGGCACCGTGCGCGCCTCCATCCAAGCGGGCCTTGCCGCCAATGGTGCAGCACTTTTGGGAGGGGACGCCGTCGTGCGGTTTACCTACCGTTTTGCCGACCCCGATGAACGCGCGTGGATGGCCAGTATCGCGGAAAAAGTTTCAGAAACCACTGATTTCCGCTCCATGATCGTCGTTGAACGCGACACGGTCGAACGTGGCCTGACCCAAGTGCAGGCTGTGGATGACCTGTATCCCCTGATCGGCGAAACCGTCCTCGACCCGCCGATGCCGCTGGCTGATGCCTTTGCAGGTGACGCAACGTTCCCCGGTGGCGTGATGGAACGCACTCTTGCCGACCGCCTCGCGCTCACCGCTGGCGACATGTTCAAATTGGGCGAACAGACCTTCATCCTCTCCGCGATCCTTGTGTCTTATCCGGATAATTCTGGGGGTGGCTTCGGTCTTGGCCCACGCAGCCTCGTGCTGCTCGACGACCTTGCAAAGTCCGGCCTTCTGGCGACCGGAACCCTGATGGAAACCAATTATCGCCTCGATCTGCCCGATGGCGCTGACCTCGACGCCTTTGAGACCCAAGCCGAAACTCTTTTTGAAAACGCGGGCCTGCGTTGGCGCGACGCCCGCGCAGGTGCCCCCGGAATCGCGCGTTTTGTTGATCGTATAGCCGCGTTCTTGATCCTGATCGGACTGTCAGGCCTTGCCGTTTGGCTGTCCGCCTCCACCACCATCCCTCCCTCCTTGCCAACAACATCACTATTTCCTAAGCTCCCTCTTTTGCGCAATCTGGCCTTCCCCATCAGTAGCTCTAACCTCATTGCCTCCTATCTTATGCCGCAAGTACGGTGTCCCACGCATTCACCCCTCTCCGCAAATCCCACCACCACCATCCCGGACCCCACCCTACAGGATGGGTGGCTCGTGGCCCTCATCGGCACGGCAATAGTATTCTCCGGCACAGTGTTCCTCACGCTTTGGACGGCGGGCGGCATACTGTGCGCCCTCGCACTGTTGGTCATCGCCGCCGCCATCGCGCGGTTCACGGCCCAAAAATTCCGCCGCCTGTCACGTGGGTTTCCCGCGCTGCGCTTCGCCCTCGCCTCTATTGGCGCGCGGGGCGGTGAAACCACATCCGTGGTCCTGTCCCTCGGCCTCGGCCTCGCGGTCCTTGCCGCTGTCGGGCAAATCGACGGTAACTTGCGCGGCTCCATCGCCGATGAACTGCCAGACGTCGCCCCGTCCTACTTTTTTGTCGACATCCAGCCCGATCAAATCGAAGGCTTCCGCACCCGCCTTGATAGCGATCCGCAAGTCACGCGCTATGAGGCCGCGCCAATGTTGCGCGGCATCATCACCCAAATCAACGGCATCCCTGCGCGCGACTTTGCCGATCACTGGGTCCTGAACGGCGATCGCGGCCTGACCTATTCCGCCCTGCCATCAGACGGGACAATCATCACCGAAGGCGATTGGTGGCCCGCAGATTACGCAGGCCCGCCACTGATCAGTTTCGCCGCAGAAGAAGCCGCAGAAATCGGCCTTAAGATCGGCGACACCATCACCACCAACATCCTCGGGCGCGACATACAAGCGACCGTCGCCAACTTCCGCGAGGTGTCATTTGAGGACGCAGGCATCGGCTTTATCATGTCGATGAACCCCACCGCGTTGCAGGGCGCGCCACATTCGTGGATCAGCACGGTTTACAGCGACCCAAGCGCCGAAGCCGCCATTCTGCGCGACCTTGCCACCGCCTACCCCAACGTCACCGCGATCCGCGTGCGCGACGCGATTGACCAAGTTGTGCAACTGCTCGGCGGGATTTCTGCGGCCACCCGCTACGGCGCACTCGCGACCCTGCTCACCGGTTTTCTTGTGCTGATCGGCGCTGCCGCCGCAGGAATGCCCGCCCGCACATTTGAGGCCGCAGTCCTGAAAACCCTTGGTGCGTCGCGCGCCACCATCCTGCGCAGCTTTGCTTTGCGCTCCGCGCTTCTCGGCCTCGCCGCAGGACTTGTCGCACTCGCGGCGGGGATGTTGGGCGGTTGGGCGGTTTCTACGTTCATTATGGAAACCGGCTACACCCCGATCTGGACATCGGCGGGCGCGATTATCTTGGGCGGCATGGCGGCCACGATGCTTGCGGGACTTGCGTTTGCATGGCGATCCCTTGCTGCAAAACCCGCGCACATCCTCAGATCACGCGAATGACAGATTCATTCGATTTGGGGGCGCGCTTTTTTGGCTACGGCAGCCTCGTCAATCTGGCGACCCATGATTATCCCGACCCGACGGGCGCGACCCTGACCGGATGGCGGCGGGTGTGGCGGCACGCATTGGCGCGCCCCGTCGCATTTTTGTCCGTTGAACCTTGCGCGCACACGACGTTGCACGGCATCACCGCGCAGGTTCCGCGCGGCGACTGGGCTGCACTGGATTTACGCGAACACGCCTACCTGCGCCGCGATGTCAGTGCGCAATTTCGCGTCCCCACCGCCGTTTTTGAGGCAAACCCCAGCCACACAGCACCACCCAGCACGGGCCACCCGATCCTGCTCAGCTATCTTGATGTGGTTGTCGCAGGCTTCGCCACGCTGATGGGCGACGACCCAAACTCCGGTGGTGCCGCGCATTTCTTCGCCACCACGACAGGTTGGGGCCCAGTTCTTGATGACCGCGCAGCACCACTTTATCCGCGCGCGCAGCCGCTACATCCCGACACCCGCGCAACCGTAGACGCCGCACTCGCGGCGCTAGCGGTTCCGGTGCAGCCAGCCCAAAGTGCGCGCTTGCTTGTCGACGCCATCCGCGCCAGTCGTCCCGCCGCTACCACCAGTCTGCATGACACGGTAGGCCACGACCAGCGCGATCAGCCCGAATAAAATTCCGCCCACAGCCTGCCCGATCAACACGCCGCCAGCCCCGAACCACGCTGAAAAGACGATAACAAACGGCACCGTGCCAATCGTATGGCGGCCCCAGTTCACCACGGTCGAATAAAACGGGTGGCCCATGTTGTTGCACGCCGCATTGGACACAAAGATCATGCCGTTGAAAAACCACAGCAGGCTAAGCGGTCCGGCGAAGAGAAACACCAGCGTGCGCGCGGGGCCGTCCAGCAGGAACAACATCTCTAGCAGGGGGCGCGCCGCGAACAGCAGACCGGACACGACCACAACAACAATTCCGGTAAAAATCAGCCCTTCACGGAACGCGCGTTTCACGCGGTCTTGCTTGCCTGCGCCAAAATTCTGTCCAATCACTGGCCCGATTGCGCCGGACAGCGCGAAAATAATTGCGAATGCAACTGGCGTCAGACGGCCCACAATCGCCATGCCCGCGACGGCATCTTCACCAAATTCTGCCATGGACCGCGTCACATAGGCCTGCCCGATGGGCGTGGCCAATTGCGTCAGGATCGCCGGAAATGCGATGATCAGAACCGGTCGCAAATCCGGCAGCATGTTTGACAGATCAGGACGGCCAAAGCCGCCATAATACCGCACAATCGGCACCAGCGCGCTAACACCAATCGCCACCCGCGCCGCAACACTGGCCCAGGCCGCACCCTGCAATTCCATGCCGAACCCGAAGATCAGGATCGGGTCCAAAACCGCATTCACACAGGCGCCAATGATCGTCGCCATCATCGATCGGCGCGCGTCACCGTGCGCACGCAAAATCGCGCCGCCGACCATTCCGACTAGCAACAACGGCAGGGACGGGATGATGATTGTCAGGTAAGTCACGGCCAGTTCCGCCGTCGACCCTGTCGCGCCGACCAAGCCGACAATCGGGTCCAGATTGAACCAGACGACGCCGGCAAAAATCGCGCCGAACACGGCGCCAAAGATCAGCACATTTGTCGCACGCCGCTGGGCTAAAACCGTATCGCCCTCACCCAAGGATCGCGCGACCAACGCGCCCCCCGCGATCGACATGCCGATGCCAAAGGATGATGTGAAAAACAAAATTGCGCCCGCATATCCGACCGCCGCCGCCAATTCCGCCTTGCCGAGCATTGAGATGAAAATCATGTCGATGAAATCGACCATGAACACCGCCATCAATCCCACCGACGACGTGAACGCCATCACCGAGATGTGGCGCATCAATGATCCGCTCAGGAATTTCGCGTGTGCGTTTTCGGCGCGCGTCGCCATTACGCTTTAGGTTTTGTCTGCAACAGCGGCATCACGTCCGCCATTTCCGGACCGCGCGTCGCGCCTGTGACCGCATGGCGCAACGGCATAAACAGCCCCTTACCCTTGCGGCCCGTCGCGTCCTTAACGGCCGCTGTCCACGTGGTCCATGTATCGTCTGCGTAGGGCGGCTCCCCCAAAAGCGCTAGGGCCTGCGGGATAAATTCCGCGTCCTCATCGGCTATCTGCGGCGCGGCACCATCGCGAAACACAGCCCACCAGTCGCTCATTTGATCCAACGATGCGATGTTTTCACGCACGACATTCCAGAACCGCTCACCCAAGTCTTCAGGCACGCCTAACGCTGCAACCGCATCGGCAACCGCAGAATATGGCCGCGCCGCCAACCAACGGGCGGTCAATGGACCCAGATCATCGGCATCAAATTTCGTCGGGGCGGATCCGAATTTTGACATCTCGAACCCTGCCACAACCTCGCCAATGGTTTCGCGCAATTCAACAGGATCAGACGACCCCAATCGCGCCATCAGCGACAGGATCGCCATCGGCGCAATGCCGTTTTTGCGCAAATCACGCAAAGCCAATGTGCCAAGACGTTTGGACAGCGCCTCGCCCTGCGGCCCCGTCAAAAGGGAGTGGTGCGCGAACGTCGGAACAGTGCCGCCCAGCGCTTGAATCATCTGGATTTGCGTCGCCGTGTTCGTCACGTGGTCCGACCCGCGCACTACATCCGTGACCTGCATCTCCGTGTCATCGACAACAGATGCCAGCGTGTACAAATACTGCCCATCGCCACGGATCAACACAGGATCAGACACCGACGCGGCATCAATCGAAATCGCGCCCAAGATACCATCAACCCATTCGATGCGCTTCTGATCGAGCTTGAAACGCCAATGCCCTGTGCGCCCCTCAGCGCGGTAGGCCGCGATCTGATCGGCAGTTAAATTCAACGCAGCACGGTCATAAACCGGCGGTTTACCCATATTAAGCTGCTTTTTACGCTTCAGATCCAGCTCAACCGGAGTCTCGAAACATTCATACAACCGACCCGAAGCAATCAACGCATCGCGCGCCGCGTCATAGCGGTCCATGCGTTTGGATTGATATTCAATCTGGTCCCATGAAATCCCCAACCACGTCAGGTCTTCCATGATCCCGTCGACATATTCCTGCTTTGAACGTTCAGGATCGGTGTCGTCGATCCGCAATATAAACGTGCCACCGGCGCGCCGTGCAATCGCGTGATTAAACAACGCCGCCCGTAAATTACCAATATGCAAATAGCCTGTGGGGGACGGGGCGAAACGGGTCGTTGTCATGGTGATACTGTCCGGTATGAAAGGTTGCGTCAGGCTTTTCACAGCGCGGTCAGAATGTCCATATTTCCTACGGCGTCAGCTGGCTTTTACAGGCCAACGCGCCGCCAGATCGTCCAAGCCGGCGCGCACGATTTCTTCAACCACGGCCATATCCACATCGGCCAACGTGTTGATATACAAACACGCCTTGGCCTTTTTGTGTTTTCCCAACCGATCCAAAATTGATCCGAAATCCTGATACCCGGGCATAATATAAAGGCTCAGTCGCACTTTTTGTGCCGAAAATCCTGTCGCCGGACCATCCCCCTCGCGACCGCTGGCATAGGTGTAATGATACTGCCCATAGCCGATAATGCTGGGGCCCCACATCCGCGGCTGCCAGCCTGTAACGCGGCGAAACATCGTGTCCAGAACCAGCGCATCGGCGCGACGCACCGGATGTTCGATCGCTTCCAGAAAAGCACGGACATCTGCGTCTGTGGGTTTGGTTTTGTTATCTGCATCCGCCATGTGATGTCCTCCCGATTTCGGAAAAGTTATCACATCGGGTTTTTCAAATCACCTTACAGCGGCCCAAAAATCGTTCAGAAAGACCGCACCAAGATTGGGCAGGGTCAGAATTTCTGCCTTAGATAGCCGTCGCTTTTGCGTCAGGTGTCATCCCGCCAGCGGTTCACAATCGGATACCTGCGATCCAGCCAAAATGCTTTCATCGACAAACGCGGCCCCGGTGCAGACTGGAACCGTTTGTATTCACTTATATAAAGCAAATGTTCGATCTTCTTGACCACAGCGCGATCATAACCCGCCGCGACGCAGTCCGCGACGCTGGCATCATCATCCACCAGCATTCCCAAAATACCATCTAACACGTCATATTCTGGCAGGCTGTCACTGTCTTTCTGGTCATCGCGCAATTCCGCACTTGGCGGTTTGTCGATGATCGCAACAGGAATCATCTCCCCTGCGGGCGCATTCATCCAAGGGCGATGATTGGCATTCCGCCAGCGGCAAATATCGAAGACCCGCGTCTTATAAAGGTCTTTGATCGGGTTATATCCACCTGCCATATCACCGTAGATCGTGGCATAGCCCACCGCGACCTCAGATTTGTTGCCTGTCGTCAGCAGCATTTCACCAAACTTGTTGGACTGTGCCATCAACAACAGCCCACGAATGCGCGACTGGATATTCTCTTCGGTCAGCCCGTCGTCCAGTCCCGCAAACAGCGGCGCCAACGTCTGTGTCACCGCCGTACGTGTCGCACCGATCGCCACAACGTCATACCGAACGCCCAGCGCCGCGGCAGCAGCCTTGGCGTCATCCAAAGACGCATCCGACGTATATTCAGACGGCATCATCACGCAGCGCACATTGTCTGGCCCCAACGCATCCGCCGCAATCGCGGCAACAATCGCCGAATCCACACCGCCTGACAGACCCAGCAATACCTGTTTAAATCCGGTCTTCGCCATATAGTCGCGCAGCGCCATTACCATCGCTGCGTAATCAGTTTCCATCGTGTCCGGTTCAAGGTGTTTTTCGCCATCCTCGGCGACCCAACCAGTATCGGTTCGCACAAAATCAACATGGGCAATCGCATCTTCGAACCACGGCATCTGCACGGCCAATGCGCCGTGGCGGTTCAACACAAATGATCCCCCGTCAAACACCTGGTCGTCCTGCCCACCGACCATATTCAAATAGACCAGCGGCACATCGCATTCCGTGACCCGCGCGACCATCTGGTTCAAACGCACGCTGAATTTGTCGCGAAAGTACGGGCTGCCGTTTGGCACCAACAACATCTCCGCACCGCTTTCAACCATCGCCTCGCACACGTCCGGATACCAAGCGTCTTCGCAAATCGGCGTGCCAATCCGCAACGACCCTGCGTCGGCGCCGGTACTAAATGGTCCTTGCATGTCCGCGCGACTGAACAGACGGACCTCGTCGAAGACGTTGAAATTGGGCAAGAAAAACTTGCGGGTGGTGGAAATAACCTTACCGGCCTTCAGCACAAAATACGCATTGCGCAGCTTGTCGCCCTCGCGCAGCGGCCCGCCAATCCCCAGCATCGGACCATCCGCACAGGCCGCAGCCAATTGTTCCAACTGTGTTGCGGCATCGCGTTCAAATGCGGGCTTCATGATCAAATCTTGGGTCTGATAACCGACCAGAAACATCTCCGGCAACATGACCATATCGGCCCCCGCCGCGCGCCCCTGCTCCCAAGCAACGCGCGCCTTTTCGGCATTGCCTGCAATGTCGCCAACAGTGGGGTTCAGTTGCGCCATCGTCAGCCGGAAACGGTCGCTCATAGGATCACCTTTCATCGCTCTTACCCCCACATAATCGTACAAACCGGCAAGGGGAAGCCGAAGACGAAAAAGCCATACAGAACCACAGTTGTCACGGCGCGCCCTTCCCCTTATCCTGCCTCAAATTCCGCATGAAAGATGCCTGATATGATGCGCTTTACGCCCTACCTAATCGCCGCCCTCCTGATGGCAACACCTGCTTTGGCGCAATCGGTTCAAACCAAACAATACGACGACGGCGGCATCTATGAAGGCCAGTTCTTGGGCGGCTTGCAGCACGGACAAGGCACATACACCCTGCCCAACGGATACCAATACGACGGCGAATGGTTTGAAGGCGAAATTCGCGGCAATGGCACGGCGCGATTCCCCAACGGATCGCTGTATGAGGGTCAATTCGCCGCCGGAAAGCCCGAAGGCTTCGGCGTTATCAATTTTGCCGATGGCGGCACCTATGAGGGTGACTGGCTTGACGGCAAAATCACCGGACGCGGCATCGCGCGCTACGCCAATGGCGTCGTCTATGAAGGCGACTTTCGAAATGCCATGCACCACGGCCAAGGCACTATGACCAGCCCGGGCGGCTACATCTACGCTGGCCCGTGGGTCAATGGTGTCAAAGAAGGCGAAGGGTCCATAACCTACCCCGACGGCGCGCTGTATAGTGGCACATTGGTCAACGGCGAACGCCAAGGCGTCGGCACCCTGACCATGCCCGACGGTCTGGTTTATGAAGGCACATGGGCCGCTGGCCAGATTGAGGGCACGGGCCGCTTGATCCAACCCAACGGCGATATCTATGAGGGCGACCTTGTGGCAGGCCAACGCCAAGGCGTCGGCACAGTGACCTACGCGAACGGTGACGTCTACACGGGCAGTTTCATGAACGATCTGCGCAACGGTGACGGCACATTCACCGGCGTTGACGGGTACCGCTACACAGGCGAATGGGCCAACGGCCAGAATGAGGGTACCGGCGAAATTACCTATCCTGACGGGTCCATCTATGTTGGTACCTTCGCAGGCGACCTCGCCGACGGCACGGGCAAGATCACCTACCCCGATGGCTCCACCTATGAAGGCGGCTGGGAGGCTGGCGTCATCAACGGGTCAGGCATCGCAACCTACGCCAATGGCCTCGTCTATGAGGGCGAATTCCTCAACGCGAAAAACCACGGCATGGGCACAATGCGCTACGCTGACGGCTATACCTATGTCGGTGCGTGGGACGACGGACAGCGCAGCGGGTTCGGCACTGCGACCTACACCGATGGCACAATCTATGAAGGCGAATTTGCAAACGGCCAACGCGACGGGGCCGGCAGAATCACGATGGCGGATGGGTTTACCTACGAAGGCCAATGGTCCATCGGCGAAATCTCGGGCCTTGGCGTTGCGACCTACACCAATGGCGACGTCTACTCCGGTGAATTCCGCTCAGGTCGACGCCAAGGCGACGGCACCATGACCTACGCCGCTTCCGGTCA
>JAGGNB010000130.1 GCA_017886375.1 Octadecabacter sp. | reverse complement strand
GTAATCCATTTAGTCTTGCCGCCAATAGACGTCCGCAATTGAAAGGTTTTTGCTCCACCTTTGCTGAAACGGAGGTAAAGCCCATTCCCGTCTGCAAGGCGATCCGGTGACGATCCATACAGCGCGGCTTCGATTTGTTTGACAGTCAACATTATGTATTCCTCTGATTTAAACATCGATTGCAGGGTACAAAACGGCGTTGAACTGCACGAACCCCACTACGGGGCGCGTGAAGGCACGCAGCGGAAATAATATGATAAATACAATTGGTTATGGGTAAATTGCGAAGGCTTTGATGGCTCTTGGGAGTGATCGGCGACTTTCTGTCGATCTGCTATAATGCCATGATATTTATGAATAACTTTTGATCGGACTCTTCCTGTGCATACTGTTGCGACAACTTTTCTTCCGAAGCCAACCACCTTTGGGCGGATTGCGATTTGACGTCCCTGCGCGAGGCATCTGCTATTGTGAATTGGCATTTGGGCCGGCCGCGTTATATTTTCATTCATATTCCTAAGAATGCAGGCGTTTCGGTCCGCAAATCACCCGAACTTAAGGGGCGATTGATTTCTGCGGATCCGTATTTCCACAAAAGCCGCGCCTATACACATGAGTTGGCCAAGACCATGGTGGACGCTGGTGAACATCATGGGTTCCAGCACGCGCGGTGGCGCGACATCAATCCAAAAGTAACTGATCGTTTGAAGGCGGTTGGCGTTGTCCGGAACCCTTGGGCACGAACAGTTTCGCGTTGGCGTTTTGGACAATTGGCTGTGAAACAAGGCAAGAGTCCTGCGTCAGCGGCGGCTGAGACATTTGAAGAATTTCTCGAGCAGAGGAATGTCTGGGGCGGTAAAGAGTATTACTGGCATCGTGCAGTTCGCGGCTGGTACCCTCAAACAGACTATGCAACGGATGCTGAGGGAACGCTGCGCGTGGACTTGTTGCGGTTCGAAAACCTCGACTCTGACTCTACGCAATATTTCGGTCTGAAGCACCCAATCGGGAAGCGAAACAGAACTGCCAGAACGCCGTTTCGATATCAAGACGTGTACACGCCAAAGACGATGCAGATTGTTGCGGATTGGTATCAGAAGGACATCGACTTTTTCGGTTTTGATTTTGATACGGCGGCAACCCGAAATGCAGTATTTTCCTGAGCGACTTTAATTTCAAGTGCTGCGACTAGATTTGCTGTCACTTGCGTGAGACCGGGTTGTTCGCGATCTGGTTATTGACGCCCATATGTGGCACTCAAGCAACGCGCCATTCTTGCATGCACGGATATCGATTGCAGGTACGCCGTGTTTGCTATCCCCACCACCCGATGTCACGCGCTTCACATCGTAAGACATTGAAAAAAATCTAATTTTTGGCCGCGCGCATTCGCCCTTGCTGTTTAGGCTGCTCCCACCAAAGCACGGAACATTACTGAATGCTAAGATAACTCCTACGAGAGCATCCATTCCTCATGAACCCTGATCAGTTCCCTGATCGAATGTTCGGCATTTTATGGGTCCATATCGCCACCAAAACGATGTGATTTTTGCCCTGCCGATGTGCGCTAAGTCTGGGGCGTTTTATCGGCGACAACCCGTCCGTCTTCCAATGTGATGATCCGATCTGCCATCTCAAGAATGCGAGGGTCATGTGTCACCATCACAGTCGTTGTCCCGCGTGATTGTCCAAGTGATTTGAGCAACGCGACAACTGTGTGACCAGACTCTTTGTCGAGCGCGGCTGTTGGCTCGTCCGCCAAGACGATCTCAGGATTTGAGACCAAAGCACGTGCCACTGCGACGCGTTGTTTTTGACCACCGGACAGATTGCCAGGCCTATAATCACGCCGATCTGACAGGCCGAGCAGATCAAGCATATGATGTGCAGCCTTGCGTTGTTTGGCGGCGTTGCCTTTGCCATGGACCTGCAAGCCCATCAACACATTTTGCGTCGCCGTTAGGCTTTCGTGCAGGTTGTGGGCCTGAAAGATGAACCCCAGCCTTTGGCGCAATTGCACGAGTGTTGCCTCATCCGCGCCGCGCAGTTCTTTGGCCAGTACACCGACACTGCCTTCTTGGACGTCACGCAACGCACCGATCAACGTCAGCAACGTCGTTTTTCCCGACCCCGACGGACCCATAAGGATTGTCAGGCTGCCCTTGGTTATCGTTAGGTTAATATCAAATATGACCTGCTTTCGCGCGTCACCGGCACCGAAAAAATGATTGAGGCCGTGCACTTGGATCGGGCCCATTTCGCCCATCAAAACAAATCCGCAGGGTCGGCATTGGCCAGCCGCCGCGTGGCGATTGCGCCCGATATGGTGCAGGCCGCCAAGGTGCCGAAAAACACCAAAAGCGCGCGCCCAGCGTCCATTTCAACGGGTAAACCAGTGGCGGCAACCAGTGCTGCATAAAGCCCGATAGACACGATTAATCCGGGGATGAACCCGAAGATTGCTAGCACGATCGCTTCTTCAAACACGATGCCGAGAAAGAAAGATTGCCCGTACCCCATGGCTTTGAAGGTTGCATATTCACTCAGGTGATCCGCCACGTCGGTGGATAAGACTTGATAGACGATGACCAGCCCCACAAGGATTCCCATGAACACACCGAAACCGAAAATGATACCAGTCGGGCGCTCCGTTGACATGAACGCCAGATCCGCCCTAGCGGCTTCTTGTGCGGTTTGCACCTTGACGGTTTCGAGCGGTAGGACAGCCCGCAGGCGTTGTGCAACTGTTGCGGCGGAAACCCCGTCAGCGACATGGATCAAAATATGATCAGGCGCGCCACTGCTGCGCGTCGGGAAGAACCGCAAAAAGCTTTGATCGGACGTCACCAACATGCCATCCGCCAAGAACCCTCCACCGACTTCCATTGTCGCGACGGCCACGAGGGTCTGGCCATTGGCCTCGAACGGGTAGACAACGCCATCAACAATTCCTTCAACGACCGATGCCGGAATGCCGCGCGTATCTTGATCCAAGAGAACTGTGTTTTCGATGGTAAGCTGTCCCATCCATTTCTCGATGGAAGGGACAACAAACGTAGACTTCGTGGCGTCCAACCCGAAGACCAGAAGCGAAAGAGAGGTCCCGTCGCTTAGGGTGAACGGTAGATTGCCAATATAGATCGGTGTTGCATCGGCCACACCCGACATCGCAAGAGCCTGATACATCCAAACTTGGGCGATATTTTCACTATCCGTCAGGGTATTCCCGGCGTCTGAGGACACGATGATATCCGCGTTAAGCATCGCGTAGGGCGCGATGGTCGAATTATTCAGCGCGCCCATGATGCCCAACT
>JAGGNB010000082.1 GCA_017886375.1 Octadecabacter sp. | reverse complement strand
TGAGCTTTCCTTCGCGTTCTAATTGAACCGAATGACACTCTAAGACTTGGGCGGTTCCTTCGGGAGCCGCCCTTTTCTTTTGTTTGGGCCCTATTCTAGGCCGGTGTTGCGCAGAGGTCTTGTGACATCTGCCCCCCTTCGCTACACAATTGCTAAGCAAACGACGGGAAGAGCGACACGTGACCGGATTTACAAAACTTATTCGCCTAATCTTTGGAATTGGCCTCGTGGCCACACTGTCCGCCTGTGGGGGTTCAGGCAGCCTTGGCAGCAACCCTTTCGGGTCAATCGGCAGCTTGGGCGGCATGTTTGGTGGCGGCGGCGGAACCGCTGCAACACAGCAAGCAGCGCGAACCCGTGGTGCGGAAAACGTCGCGGTGAACCGCTACCTTTGGGCCGCATCCCTTGATGTTCTCAGCTTCTTGCCAATTGAATCCGTTGATCCTTTTACCGGTGTTATCGTCATGGGCTACGGCACCCCGCCTGGTGGCAGCCGCAGTTACCGCGCGACGATCTTCATCACTGATCCAGCCCTTGATGCGCGGTCGCTAAATGTCGCCCTGTTGACCCGCTCCGGCCCCGCCGCTGCGGAAACCACCCGCGCCGTTGAGGACGCCATTCTGTCGCGCGCACGTCAGTTGCGCATCGCAGACGGTGCTCTATAAGAACTGGGCGCTGTAGAACGGCCCCAAACCCATAGTATTTCAACGCCGGGTCCAGCACCCGGCGTTTGCTTTTCAAGGACTAAAAAATGGCTCCCTACACCCCGTCAGAGATCGAAGCCAAATGGCAAGCCGCTTGGGACAAAGCGGAGACATTCAAGGCCACACGGAGCGACGACAAGCCCAAGTACTACGTGCTTGAGATGTTCCCATATCCGTCAGGCCGGATCCACATCGGCCATGTGCGCAACTACACCATGGGCGACGTGATCGCGCGTTACAAACTGGCGACGGGCCACAACGTCTTGCACCCCATGGGGTTTGACGCTTTCGGGATGCCGGCTGAAAACGCGGCGATGCAAACCGGCATTCACCCCAAGGATTACACCTACCAGAATATCGACGACATGGTCGCGCAGATGAAACCGCTTGGCCTTGGTATTGATTGGTCCCGCATGTTCGCGACCTGTGATCCCGAATACTACGGCCAACAGCAGTCGCTGTTTATCGACATGCTGGATGCGGGCATGATTGATCGCAAAAATGCGACCGTGAACTGGGATCCGGTCGACATGACCGTTCTGGCCAACGAACAGGTGATCGACGGCAAAGGCTGGCGATCCGGCGCCGAGGTCGAACGCAAAGACCTGACACAATGGTTCTTCAAAATCTCCGATTACGCAGATGAGCTGCTCGAAGCGCTGGACAGTCTGGACAATTGGCCCGCCAAGGTCAAACTGATGCAGGCAAATTGGATCGGCAAATCACGCGGGCTGCAATTCGCGTTCTCGCTTGTTGAAAACGTCGGCGGACGTGACCGGATTGAGGTTTACACAACCCGTCCCGACACGCTCATGGGCGCGTCGTTTGTCGGCATTTCGCCCGACCACCCGATCGCCAAAGAGATGGAACAGGATAACCCTGACCTCGCCGCGTTTAACGCAGAATGCCGCAAGGGTGGCACGACCGCTGAAGCCTTGGAAAAAGCCGAAAAGATGGGTTTTGACACAGGCCTGCGTGTGCGCCACCCGTTCGATACTTCGTGGGAACTGCCCGTCTATGTCGCCAACTTCATTATGATGGATTACGGCACCGGCGCGATTTTTGGCTGCCCTGCACACGACCAGCGCGACTTTGATTTCGCCAAGAAGTACGCCCTGTCGATTATCCCGACGTTCCTACCATCCGAGGATAGCGACCCCGAGCTGACAGAAGCCTTCGTGCCCACCAAAACCGAAATGGTTCACTGGACAGCACCGTTCGCGTGGGACCCCGCAACCAACGGTGCGGATGCGATCAACGCCGCGATTGATTTCTGTGAAGCCAACGGTGTCGGCCAAGGTGTGACCAAGTTCCGGCTGCGCGACTGGGGCCTGTCGCGCCAGCGCTACTGGGGCGCGCCAATTCCTGTTGTGCATTGCGACGACTGCGGCGTGGTGCCGGAGAAGAAGGAAAACCTCCCCGTTGAACTGCCCTACGATGTTTCCTTCGATATTCCCGGCAACCCGCTTGATCGCCACCCTACATGGCGCAACACGTCTTGCCCTGCGTGTGGCAAGGCCGCGCTGCGCGAAACCGACACGATGGACACGTTTGTGGATTCCAGCTGGTATTTCGCCCGTTTCACAGCGCCTCACGCGCTGACACCGACGCAGGCCGAAGACGCCGCCTATTGGATGAACGTCGATCAATACATCGGCGGCATCGAACACGCGATTTTACACCTGCTGTATTCGCGATTCTTTGCCCGCGCGATGCACAAGACGGGCCATTTGCCCGCGACCGCCATCGAACCGTTTGATGCGCTGTTCACGCAAGGCATGGTGACACACGCAATTTTCAAAACCGAATCTTCAGATGGCCGTCCCGTCTATCACTACCCCGAAGCCGTTGACCTACGCGACGGTGGGGGATTCCTGAAAGACGGCACTCAAGTCGACATCATCCCCTCCGCGAAAATGTCGAAATCCAAAAACAACGTGGTCGACCCTGTGGCAATCATCGAACAATACGGCGCGGATACCGCCCGTTGGTTCGTGCTGTCCGACAGCCCACCCGAACGCGACGTCGAATGGACCGCATCAGGCGCGGAAGCGACGTTCAAACACCTGTCACGCGTCCACCGCATCGCCTGTGATATTGCTGAAAACACAGACGTGGCGAACGACCAAGACGAAGCCCTGTTGCGCGACATGCACAAAGCGATCTTTGAAGTCACGCAGGGTGTGGAATCGTTTGGGTTCAACGCTTCAATCGCGAAACTCTATGGGTTCACCAACGCGATTGCCAAATCCAAGGCAGGCAGCGACGCAAAACGCACCGCGATGAAAACCCTCGCTCAATTGATGTCCCCGATGACACCACACTTGGCCGAAGACATTTGGGAAATGTTGGGCGGTGACGCACTGATCGCCAACGCGCCTTGGCCCGTCGCGATTGAATCGATGATGATTGAGGACACGATTACGCTGCCTATTCAGATCAACGGCAAACGTCGGTCAGAAATCGCCGTGCCGAAAGACATGAGCAAGGAAGAGGTTGAAAAACTCGCGCTCGCGGATGAGGCTGTGATAAAGGCTTTGGAAGGCGGACAACCCAAAAAGCTTATCGTTGTACCGGGCCGGATCATCAATGTTGTCATCTGACAGACGTGCCTTTCTAACGCGAATTGCGGCCCTGCCCGTCTTAGGACTGCTTGGGGGCTGTGGATTTACGCCTGTCTTTGGCGCAGACGGCGCGGCACGCACTTTGCGCGGCCGCATCGCCTACCGCGCACCCAACACACCCGAAGGCTTCCGTTTGCGCACGCGACTGGAGGACAGATTGGGTCGTGTTGAACGCGGCGATTATTTGCTGACAGTGCAGCTGGAGATCGAAGAAGACGCAATCGTTATCAGTTCCGCACAAGACATTAACCGCTTTAACCTACCGGGCAAGGCGACGTGGACCCTGACTGAACCGGGCAATGACACGCCACTCGCGTCCGGTATCGCACAGACATTCACGGCCTACTCGGCGTTTGGCACCACCGTCGCCACGCGAGAAGCACAGGACGACGCGCGCGACCGTTTGGCTGTGGCCCTCGCGGATTTGATCGTGACAGACATCATCGTCGCGTCCGCGGGCGTGGCCGCAAGTATTCCGTCGCAGGACCGCTAAGCAATGAAGCTGTCCGTCCGTGACGCAAATTCCTATTTCCGCAAACCTGACCCGAACGGCGCGGGCATTCTAATTTACGGCGGTGACGCGATGCGGGTCGCGCTAAAACGCCAAGACGTGATCAAAACCCTTGTCGGGCCCACCGGCGAAGAGGAAATGCGACTGACGCGGATGTCGGGCGCTGATTTGCGCAAGGACCCCGCGCTGCTTGGTGATGCGATCAAGGCGCAAGGGTTCTTCCCCGGGCCGCGCGTGGTTTTCGTGGAAGAAGTGACAGAAGTGGCAACAAAGGCGATCATTCCTGTTCTGAAAGATTGGGTTGCCGGGGACGCGCAGATTGTTGTGACGGCAGGCCAGTTGGCCGCGAAGTCATCCCTGCGTAAATTGTTCGAAAGCCACCCGTCCGCCTATGCCGCTGGCATATATGACGACCCGCCCACGCGCGACGAAATTGAAACCGCGCTGCGTGATGCCGGCCTCAATAATATTGACCGCGATGCGATGGATTTGATTGCAGCACTATCGCGTGAGATGGCACCGGGCGATCTGCGCCAAACCATTGAAAAACTCGGCCTCTATATGACGGGTGAAACTGCGGCGGTGGCGGTCAGCGACGTTGAAGCCTGTGCGCCCCTCTCCAACGAAGCGGCGCTGGATGATATTTTGAACGCTGTTGCAGACCTCAAGGCGACTGAGATTGGCCCGATCCTGAGCCGTTTATACGCCCAAGGCACGCAGCCCGTTGCGCTGTGCATCGGGGCGATGCGCCACTTTCGGCAGCTACACGTTGTGGCATCCGATCCAGGTGGGCCGCTAGCGGGCATCGGACGTTTGCGTCCCCCCGTGTTCGGGCCGCGCCGTGACCGGATCGTGCGTCAGGCCAGCACGTGGGGTCGATTCAGATTAGAACGCGCGCTTGGCACAATTACAGATGCAGACCTGACCTTGAGGTCGTCCAGCACCGCGCCCGACCGCGCCTTGGTGGAACGCATGTTTATCCGTCTGGCGATGTTAGGCCGTAGTCGGGGCTAGCATCCGTCAGCGCCAGATACAGGAATCGAAAAAGGCAGACGCGACGGCCTGCCTTTTCCAAATTTCATGTCATGTTGGTCGACTTAGCGTGAGCCGCCAACAGCGCCTGCAGAGGCGGCAACGATTGCTACCAAACCGATCGCAACAGCGGCAGCACCTGCACCACCCAGACCCAGAAGCGCGAGGCTACCTTGGTTCTTCTCGATCATAACGACGTCACCGGTTGGTGTCGTAACGTTCTGAGCCATTGCTGTTGTGGACATGGCGCCGATTGCTGCGGCGGCGAAAAGTGTTTTAATCTTCATACTGGTACTCCAATGCGTTTACATACTTGTCGTGATTCAAATTATGACGAAAGTTTTTCAAACACAAGCCAAGGTTTAGCTATTAAAGCCTTTGATACCCTAGGTAGCCAATTCCGCTCGAAATCCACTGCCGCGACTGCCAAATCACGCCGTTTCCATCGCGCCAGTACGTGTTTTTGAAGCTTTCATTTTCACCGCTACATGTCTCTTCGATGACGGTTGTTGCGTAGGTTCTCTCAACGATTGTGATGTTTTCATTGCCTGTTTGAATTGACACGCATTGATACGTACGTCGCTCAATTTGTGACAGGCCATTCAAAAAATCTAACGTTCTTAAATGAGTTCCGCCGCGCTGCAGCGAAGCTTTTGCTGCAGCCACGTCGCCGCCCATCAAATCATCACCAAACCCGCGGGTGCCAACAAGCAGACCGTCATCAAAAACGATGCTGACGCCTTCGAGGCTA
The DNA here is from genome assembly GCA_017886375.1 of Octadecabacter sp. Classification (GTDB taxonomy): domain Bacteria; phylum Pseudomonadota; class Alphaproteobacteria; order Rhodobacterales; family Rhodobacteraceae; genus Octadecabacter. Next base: position 7,767 of record JAGGNB010000082.1, on the reverse strand, counting down.
AGCCACGTGACCTTGCTGCCATTCGCACCGCCAAAAAAAACCAGTCCTGTCGCATCTTGCGAAATGATGCTCAGCCGCAAAAGGTCGACATCCTGCGCTTCGATAAAGGAACGCGTCAGCGCCTGACTCTCCCCTGACAGCGCCGAATCGCCAACCGCAGTGCCATTTGCGCCATCGGCCGTCACAGCGCCCGTGAGGCCAGAAAAAGCGCCTTGCAGCGCGGTTGCGTTCGGGTTGTCCTGTTGAAGTGGTCCGCACGCCGTCAAGCCCGCCAAAACGGCACAGCGAAATCCAGTGATCCATGTCATCCTCATCGCCAGAACCGCCCCCAGTTTTCCGCCATCTGTCCTTGGTGTCCGCCCTCGACCACATCGTAAAGACGCCCCTCAATGTTCAGCCGCGCGCCACCGTCACGCGACAACGAACTTAGGTTCGTTACAGTTGTGTTTCGGGATGGCGTGCCAAACAGCCAATCAGATGGGATCTCGATACGTATACCTTTGTCGAAAGATCCTTCGCCAAAGTCCTCAAACGACACGTCCGTCAAGCTGAAGTACGCGCCAACCTTCCAGCCGTTGTCGAATTCACGATCAAGGCTAAATGTTGCACCGATATCACCCGCTAAATACCGACCAATATCGACCTGAGCCTCAAAGCCATTGTTAAGGTCATAATAGGCCGACACATGCCCTGTGACGACGTCGTAGTCATTGCCCGTAAAGAGCGTGCAATCTAAATCTGAACACGCAGGACGGAATCCAAGACCAAGATCGTAGTCCCGCAAAAGCGTGTAATTCAGCTCAGCACCCAAGGCCAATTGGCTATCAACAGGCTTCCAAAGGATCTCACCAGATACGCCTCCAAACATCCGTTCAAGATAGCCCAACGATACCCGCGAGTAGACATCACGACCGGGCCGTCCGTACCATGTTAAAGACAGGTTTTCGATCCCGCCGCCACTTTCGGCGCCATAGCGTTGTGCGGTTCTACGCACATCAGGCAGTGTGGATTCCGAGATCGAACCGACCTCGTTGCGGTTGCCAAAAAGTCGTTGACGATACGCACCAGAAAGCACCAAATTGGGACGCAATTCGTACTCAAAACTGGCCTCAATCCCAACATCGCCACGCGCCGGTTTGTTCCCGTCAAACAGAGCCAATTCGAGGTAAGGCGCGACGCCCCACAAGAATGCGGGGGTTGGATCATCCCAGCCAATTGCTGGCGCAGGACCAGCTGCATCGCTAAATCCTGCACGATCATATGACAGCGCAGCGGCATTTGGGGCATTTTCCAACGACTCAAGATCACTGCGGCGCAGCGTAACTGCGGCCAAAGCGATGCCACGTTGGATCGGCTCAAGAATAAACGTGTCTACATTTGCGGGGGCAAACTGCGTCAACAAACGTGCGACGCGCCCGACTCCCTGCGCTTCGGCGCGAAAGTCGTTATTCTGATACCGCACGCGCATGGTGTTGCCCGTAACCTCCGCCGCAATCAGGCGGAAACCAAGCGTGTCCATAATGGGTCCAAGGGCGTTAACGCCCTCAGCCTGAATCTGTGGCGTGTCCCAAGATGCGGCCGCAGCCAAGTTGGCACCGCGCACCGCGACAGGAATTGGCGCTGTTTCCAAACCGCTTGGATTGTCAGTCGATGTTGGATCGATCATAAAGGTCGCCGAAAAACCAATGTCTGTGCCGTACATATAATACGCGCCCAGCTGGTATCTGCTGTTGGGCTGCCAAGTTACACCAAAATTAAGCGGTGATTGGCGATCAAACCCAATAGTCGCGGCTTCGCTGACATACGCATCCGACGAATATTCAGCCAGCGCGGTCCATTCATCATTGATACGCCATTCGACGCCACCAAAAAATGCGGCGTCCCCACGGAAAAATTGGCCCGCAAGGACGGTGCCACCCGTCACAATGCTGTCGTCGGGTCGGGTTTCAAACGCGTCGTCGATAAAACCAAGAGGGTTAGAAAATCCGTTCAAGGACCCCAAACGACCCCAACCCAAACCAGCGGTCGCGCGTACATTCGGGCCGAGCGTTTTCGTCGTGACCACGTATTCGCCGCTGTAGCGGCCCGTGCCAAGGAAGTCGCGCAGACCTACTGCAATAGCGGGGCGATACTGCCCTTCGCTTGCGATTTGATACTGCAAATCAAAACTACGGTCATAGATGTCGATCAGTGAGTATCGGAAACTACCTGTGAAACGTGGCAAGACCTGAAACGAAAATGTCGCGCGCTGCGTATCACCAAAAACCGCAATGGTCGTTGAAAGTTCAGCATCTGCGGGGGTCACAGCAGACGGCATATCGATAATGCCGGGCGTGCCATACAGGGTATAATTTGCCCGCCAATCGTCTTGTGCGGCAACCGAGGTCGCAGAAATTGCAGCAACTGCTATACTAATAAACCTAAAAACACTCGTCATGGTTGAGTTCTGACATTGTATTTGGCAATACTGCAACCCAAATCTTGGCAGATATTAAACTCGGAAGTTTAGGGTGTGAGATATGCCATACCCTTAGCCTGCGGATACAGAAAGGCCTCGGCTTGACCACAACGTTGCTTGGCGCAAACGGTAAACTGGGCGCAATTCTGGCGTGTTTCGCGAAGCGCTCGGGCTTGGGCTGGCGGACACAGTCACGGACAGAACTGACCGATCTTCAATGGTCCGGCGCGTTCGACGATCCCGCAGCTGACTCTGTCTTTGTGCAGGGTGTCACGCTGATCAATATGATCGGCTACACTGGACCTGATGAAGAACTGTTGCGCGACATAAATATTCGTTTCGTAAAAGACCTCTTGGTCAAAGCTGCCGATACTGGCGTCGCCCATGTAGTTCTAGCGTCGTCAGCCGCTGTCTACGGAGCAGGCGACGACACGCCCTTTGACGAAAATCATTCCCTGAAGCCGATCACGCCTTACGGCGCCAGCAAATCCAAGATGGAAGAAATTGCGCACCGTTTTGCTGCCACTTCAGCATCGCCTGCCATAACGATTCTTCGTATTGGCAACATCGCCGGCGCCGATGCGTTGAGCGCGGCCGCCAATGGCCACGTTAGGGCAGGCACGCCCATGCCGTTGCACCGGTTTCCCGATGGCACAGCCGCGCTGCGGTCCTACATCGGACCGCGTGACCTGTTCGACGTCGTGTGCGCACTTTCAAAGCCCCACAACGGCCCCCTGCGCACGATAAATGTCGCCCAACCGCAACCTGTCTCGCTTGATGACATGCTGCGCGCTTATAAAACCCATCACTTACCCCAGTTGACATGGGTCGACATGCCCGCCCCCGACAGCATTCCACATCGCGTGATACTGTCGACGGATAAGGTGCAAAGCTTTGTTAATTTTGAAGAATATGACGATCCCGCGAACGCAATGGTCCAGCAAATGGTGGGGGTTACAACCCGATGAAACGCGTCTTTGATGTTCTCCTCGCACTCATCGGACTGCTTGCGACAGCACCTCTCATAGTCGGCATCACGATCGCCATTTTATGGCGTGACGGTGGGCCCGTTTTCTATGTGGCAGAGCGGATGAAGACACCTGACCAGGCGTTTAATCTCATCAAGTTTCGCACCATGTCCAATGTGCCATATGACCAAAATAGGGGTGTCACAGGTGGCGACAAATCCAACCGAATTACCCCAATTGGTCACAAACTTCGCCGCTATCGGCTTGATGAATTGCCGCAGTTCATCAATGTGCTGCGCGGGGACATGGGCTTCGTTGGGCCACGGCCGCCACTGCGCCAATACACCGCCGCCTTCCCCCAGCTTTATGGGAAAGTCCTGCAATCCCGCCCCGGTGTCACTGGCCTCGCGTCGCTGCACTATCACCGTCACGAAGAACGCTTGATCGCCAGCGCCAAGACACCAGAACAGACTGAAACTATCTACGCCAACCGCTGCATCCCACGCAAAGCCGCGCTCGATCTGATCTACCAGCGCAATGCGTCGGTCTGCTTTGACGCTAAGATCATTTGGCAAACCCTGCGCCGCGTGTTGAAACGTTAGAAGCACACCCCGCCCTCACTTTTACCACGCCTGAAATTTAGACTGGTCGCTCGTTGGCTCCCTGCGCTATGCAACGGACAAAACAAAAATAGGGTTGAGCCATGAAAATTGCAGTTATCGGAACGGGCTATGTTGGCCTTGTGTCAGGTGTGTGTTTCTCAGACTTCGGACACGATGTTGTCTGCGTGGACAAAGACCCGGCCAAGATTGCCAAACTGGAAGCCGGAAAAGTCCCAATCTACGAGCCCGGACTTGAAGAATTAATGGCCAAAAACGTCGAGGCAGGCCGTCTGTCATTCACGTTGGATCTGGCATCGGCCATCGACGGTGCAGAAGCTGTGTTCATCGCAGTCGGCACGCCAACCCGTCGCGGTGACGGTCACGCTGATCTGACGTTCGTGATGGCTGTTGCCGAAGAAATCGCGCTCGCGGCGAAAAACTACACAGTCATCGTCACCAAATCGACGGTACCCGTTGGTACCAACCGCAAAGTCAAACAGGTCGTCCACAAGGCCAATCCCGACCTTGATTTCGACGTGGCGTCCAACCCGGAATTCCTGCGCGAAGGCGCAGCGATCGATGATTTCATGCGCCCTGACCGCGTTGTGGTCGGCGTGCAAACCGACCGCGCGGGCGATGTCATGAAGGACGTCTACCGCCCGCTCTTCCTGCGCGACTTCCCCGTCGTCATCACCGATCTGGAAAGCGCGGAGATGATCAAATATGCCGCAAACGCGTTTCTTGCCACGAAAATTACATTTATCAATGAAGTTGCGGCGCTGTGCGAACGTACCGGTGCCGACATCAAACAAGTCAGCAAGGGCATGGGTCTGGATGGACGCATCGGCAACAAGTTCTTGCATGCAGGCCCAGGCTATGGCGGGTCATGTTTTCCAAAAGATACCAGGGCACTCGCACGTATCGGACAAGAACACGCCGTCCCGATGCAAATCACTGAGGCCGTGATCAAGGTCAACGAAGAGGTGAAGCGCCGCATGGTCGATAAGCTGCTCGACCTGTGTGATGGCAGCTTCAACGGTAAGATTATCGCGGTGTTGGGCGTCACGTTCAAACCCAACACGGATGACATGCGCGACGCACCTGCTCTGACGATCATACCAGCGTTGGTTGGCGGTGGTGCAAAGGTACGCGTGACCGACCCACAAGGCCGCCACGAAGGGGAGGCCCTGTTGCCCGGCGTGAACTGGGTTGAAGATGCCTACAAGGCGGCGCGCAATGCAGATCTCGTTGTGATTCTGACAGAATGGAACGAATTTCGCGGGCTTGACCTGAAACGCATGGCAAAACACATGGCAACGCCGCGCATGGCCGACCTGCGCAACATCTATTCCAACAAAGACGCCAAGCGCGCTGGGTTTGACGCCTATATTTCCATCGGACGAGCTCCTTTGGAACCATCCAAAAGCGGAGACGCATGATGCCCAAAGCCCTCGTCACCGGATCAGCGGGCTTTATCGGCTATCACCTGTCTAAACACCTATTGGCCGAAGGCTTTGACGTTGTCGGATTTGACGCCATGACAGACTACTACGACGTGCGTTTGAAAGAACGACGGCAGGCCAACTTACTGCAATCAGGCGGTTTCCGCGCAGTCAATGACCGCCTGGAAGCAGACGGAGTGCTGATGGACCTCGTCGCGTCTGAAAAGCCTGATTTCGTTGTGCATTTGGCGGGTCAGGCTGGCGTGCGTTATTCAATTGATGAACCACGATCTTACGTTGACGCCAACATCATCGGCACCTTCAATCTGCTCGAAGCGGTGCGTGCGACGCCGGTGAAACACCTTCTACTGGCATCCACGTCTTCCGCCTATGGTGCCAACACGCAGATGCCATACACCGAGACTGATAAAGCCGACACGCAGATGTCATTTTATGCCGCGACCAAGAAATCAAACGAGGTAATGGCCCACAGCTATGCCCACCTTTACGACATTCCGACGACAATGTTCCGGTTCTTTACGGTCTACGGACCGTGGGGGCGCCCCGATATGGCGCTGTTCAAGTTCACCAAGGCCATTCTGAATGGCGATCCGATCGACGTCTACAACCACGGAGACATGAGCCGTGATTTCACCTACGTGACTGACCTCGTGCGCGGAATTCACCTATTGCTGGACGCCGTCCCGGAACGATTGGACGACGTGCCGATCGGCGACAGCCTGTCCCCCGTCGCGCCACACCGGATCGTTAACATCGGCAATGGCGAGCCTGTCCAGTTAATGGCCTTCATCGACGCGATTGAAGAAGCACTGGGTCAGACCGCGACGAAGAATTTCATGGATATGCAGCCCGGTGACGTGCCCGCAACATGGGCCGATGGCGCGCTGTTGCAAAAGCTGACCGGTTACACGCCCAAGACAGATGTTGTCACAGGTGTTAAAGCCTTCGTCGATTGGTACCGCGACTATTACGACGTCTGAAGCTGGGATGTTTGAAGCTGACGTGCGGCGGCAAGTCCCGCATGGCGGCCCGTGGCAAGGCATGCGGTGATCAAATAGCCCCCAGTCGGGGCTTCCCAATCGAGCATTTCACCAGCGCAATAGACCCCGTTCCGCGACTTCAGCATCAAATCATCCGTCAGCGCATCAAACCGCACACCGCCAGCAGTTGATATGGCTTCGTCGATGGGGCGTGGGATCATTGGTGGGAATGGCAGGGCTTTGATCTTTTCGGGCAGGGAAAGGTCACTATCGTGGCCGAATTCGTTCAACAGGGCGCGTTTCAATGGGTTCAGTTTTAGCGCCTTTCGCAGCGTATTTGCCGTGGATTGTTTGCCCTTGGGATCGCGCAGTTTCGCAGTGATGTCGCCAACAGACATGTCCGGCAAAAGATCCAACACCAACGGTGCGCCGTCACGGATCGCGGCGGACACAGTGTAGATTCCGCCGCCCTCAACTCCCTTAGCGGAAACCACAAATTCACCCCGTGAGGTCAAGTCGCCCGCCCGCATTTCACACCCCTTCACAGCTGTGCCAAAATGCTGCGTCATATGATCTGACCATGGGACGGTGAACCCTACGTTGGCAGGTTGGAACGGCGCGACGGCATCCAGTAAATGCCCTGCCCATTGCCCGTCTGATCCCAACCTTTTCCAGCTGGCACCGCCCATCGCGAGGATCGTGGTTTTCGCAGAAATCGTCGCCGGACCATCCGGTGTATCAAACGTTGCCACATCACCGGTGTCGTCTTTGGTCCAACCGGTCCAGCGCCAACGCGTTTGGATGGTGACGCCCTGCTCAGTCAGCCGCGCGAGCCATGCGCGCAGCAGTGGCGAGGACTTCATCTTCGTTGGAAAAACGCGGCCTGTGGTGCCTGTAAAGACCGTTTGACCCAAACCTTGCGCCCACGCGCTTACGTCGTCTGGGCCGAACGCCGATAGGATCGGCTTCAAAATCGCCTTCGATGCGCCATAGGCTGTTTGGAAGGTCCCGAAATCTTCAGCCTTTGTGAGGTTCAGGCCAGACTTTCCAGCCATCAGAAACTTGCGCCCCACGGTCGGCATCGCGTCAGTGATGGTCACACTATGCCCCGCCGCTGAAAGCACTTCTGCGGCCATCAGTCCTGCCGGACCACCACCGATTATCAGGGCATCAATCATACGCTCACTCCTGCGGGAAAGCCGCCTTTGATTTCGACAACGCGTTGCGGAAACGGAATTTCTATGCCAGCATCTTTAAGCGCATTCCAAACCGCAAATCGCACGTGGCTGCGGTATT
>JAGGNB010000219.1 GCA_017886375.1 Octadecabacter sp. | reverse complement strand
TGGGGTAAGGGGAAGCTCGGCCATCAGATGATTTGGGCAACAAAGCCCAACAGGGGTATCGGCCGCATGACACCCGCCATGAAAATGAAAACAGCTGCGTGAATTCTACGCCTGAGACCCATTAAAAATGAGGGGATCACACAGCGGCACGTTAACCGCCAGTAGACAGCCAATCTGCGTCCCCCATGGAACCAAATCACAAGCTGTGGGTTATAATATTGAGAGACGTTCCTTTGTATCCGTGCGAAGGCTTGTCCCTTCCCATCGCCGGACCCATTCCCCCAAGTGCGGCCCCCCTCAAGTGCGGCCGTATTTCTTTTGACAAGTATATGTCGCGCTGGATTCAGGGCGCGACCTTTCATAAATCAGTAATGTGCGGCTGAACAATCGCATGCGCATCGCGCTCATCAGTTGCGCCTTGCCTAGCGTGAGGCTCTCAAAGATCGCAACGTTAAATCAGCGCCTTGAAATTCAAATAACCCCAATGGCTCCAACGGCGGCAACATGTATCATGGCCGCCTGTGACGTATCGGCACCATAGGTGATTTTTGGCCCGATCGGCAGGGCACCCAAACCAAGACGTTCCAGCCATCGCACAAATACGTAAGGTACGATTCCGATCACGTGGGTCGCACCTTCTTTTACGGTGGCTGCAGCCATTTCTAACATCAATCGTGACTGTATCAATGTTCTACGGCTGGCTGGAACGTTAGGGGATATAAAGAGCCGTGTCGCTTCCCAGACGTTGTCGGCAACAGGTGCCTGCTCAAAAAGAACGTGCTGCGGAATGGTGTCAATGACGCCCAATTGGGCATCTCGCAGCATATAGCTATAGCAACCACACCGCGCCCGTGTCGGTAGAATCCTGATACCTGCAAGTATTTCGCCATACTCGTGTAAGACGATAGATCTGGATTGCGGCGTATCATATTGGTCGAACTCCATCCCTTCCACTTGCGGCAAGTCCCAAGATTTCGTGTCGATGAAGACTTGTTTGCGGGCGCGCAGGAAGTCCCCATAGAGTTCACCGTGCAAATGCGCGTTGCTGACGGATAGTACCGTGGCGTGAATACGGCCGTTTTTCTCTCCGAATTTCTCTGATAGGCTCAAGCCAACATCTCGTTGCGCTTGCAGCGATGCACTCGCGCGAGACGAAATATAATTCTCTGTTTCTGCCGGCTGAAGAACCGGAAAGGCAGCTCTACCCGTTAAGGTTCGAGCCTCTGTGTTAACGTAGCCCATACTGTCACTGCCTCGTTTTTTTTACTTTTTTTGTAGGGACACACACTTATGCCACAATCACCCCATATGTGGATCATAAGGATTGAATTTTCGAATGCTGAGGCTCTTTCGGTGCCGCAGGTAATCTTTCGATGGCCATAGGTGATTTTTACACTTAGAGGCGACCTTCTCGGTCACGATGTACCCTGTTGAGTACAATATCAACCTTAGATTGCAAGAGAGACACTATTTTGAAGATTCAGATGGCTGGCCCCACAAATCCAGAATCAGATCTTAGGTCAACGAGGCGCAGAATACGCGACTACGCGATCGTTGGACTTAAGCTATTTGTTCAAAGAATCGTGATCTACACGGCGGCAATACTATTGGCCGGCGCTTATTATGATTGGGTCACGGCAGCGTTTTTCTACGTTCTTGTTCTCATCGGCGAAGCTTACGATTTCTTCGTATTTCGCAACATCCTGGCCCGCCGAACTTGGAGACAAGCCGATATCCGTCGTTCAATGGTCAAAATATACGTCGGAACGATTTTCAGCTCGACGGCAATTTCATTGTTCGCTATTTCGTTTGCGTCGCAACAGAGCCCAGAGACAGGGCATTTCATGCCTATGTTCATGCTTGTTTCGGCATCTATCTTTGCCACGATGAACAATCATCATTTTCTACCGGTGCTTGCAACGCGCCTCACGATCTACGTCTCGGCAATCCTCTTCGTTCCAATTTATGATCTATGGATAACGTCGGCTCCATTACAGTCTGAGGTCTGGCTTCACTTCTTCACCGTCATATTTGTTCTTGGCTTTCTACTTGAACTCGCACGCGAATTTATTTCCAGTTACAACCACCGCCTGAAAGTTCGGCTTGATTTGGAAAGAGAACACCAAAAGACCAAAGCCGCTTATATTGCCAAAACTGAGTTTCTAGCGACAGTCAGCCACGAATTGCGCACCCCCCTCACATCTATCAAAGGTGGGTTAGAAATGATAAACTCCGGCGCTTTGGGCGAGCTACCTGAAAAAATGAGTAGGCCGCTTGAAATAGCTGTGAAAAACACACGGAAATTGGCAAGTCTGGTCGACGATCTGTTGCTTTTGCAAAGTGCGGAAAGCGGCAAACTGAGCTTTAAGTTTGAGAATGTCGACATCGACGAACTGGTTGCGCAAACCGTAGAGCGTTTCATGCCCTTTGCCGAAAGTGCAAAAGTGGCGATCACGGTGGAGTCCAAACAAGACGGATCGTTGGTGAAATGTGATGCTAACCGGATTGAACAAGTGATTACGAACTTGCTGTCGAACGCGGCGAAATTCTCAAATGAGCAGGGCGACATCACAATTTCTATCGAAAAAATGGGCGACAGTGTTCGTGTTTCGGTTGCAGATAATGGGATCGGAATCCCTGATGGCTCTGACGCAAAAATATTCGAAGAATTTGGACAGCTAGACTCGTCTGATACCCGCAAATTCCAAGGAACCGGCTTGGGGCTAAACATATCAAAGCGAATAGTCGAAGCACACGGTGGCCAGATTGGCTACACCAGCATATTGGGCGAAGGGTCGACCTTCTTTTTTGACCTACAGGGCGCGCGGTCTTAGGTCATAGCCAAAAGAGAAACGACACGTTTCCCGTCCCCGTAATCGGCGCAGAAGCGCCCAGCAAAGCCCAATGGTGGACCGTCACATCCAATGTCACGACATCACCGTCGTTGACCGACATTGAGCTGTATTCCCCCCGCATTTTTTTAGGGTCTAAGCCGTAAAATTCACGCGCTGTTTTCATTTTCATGGTGGGGACGAAGGTCGGCGGCATCGGCCTGCCTATCGGGGCGGGGCTGTCCTACACCTTGGCCTTGCCGGATTGTTCGCAGCTTAGCCTTCGCACGCGGGTCAATCAGACCCTGTATGATGTGTCCGACCTCAACAGCACCAGTGTTCGTGTCGCCCTGCGCCGTGAAAGTTTCGCAATCGGGCGCACCACTACGATGGAACCGTTCGTTCGGCTGCGATTTGACGACGAACAGGAATTGGAACGCCCCGATTATGGTTTGAAACTGTCCACGGCGTGGAAGCTTGATAATGGCGGGCAATTGCGCACATC
>JAGGNB010000148.1 GCA_017886375.1 Octadecabacter sp. | reverse complement strand
GGCCAACTCAAGCCGCACACGGATTGCCCAGACATGCTTGGTTTTAACGGCAGCTTTTGACCGACGATGCGACCTTTGTTCCAAGCGGGCCGAAGCGCGCGAATGGCAGGTAAGTTTGGTGTATGCATGATTGATCCTCCGATCCGCCATACCCTCCCACTCCGACAACCAGACTTTGACGGCGCTGTATATCACAAGATGTGCAAATGCAGCTAAGGTCCGGAAGCGTCATCAAACACTTAGGGTGGTGAGCAGACTTTCTCTGCATCTCCGAGCCAAGAATGCGTCATCGGTCCGAACCGACATTCAAACAGACGCTGTTCCGGGTCTATGTCAGAAGGACGGAAGGCCGCGCCGAGCCCAAGCTGATCAGATCTTTGAAAGGAATAAACGATCGTGGACCTTATTATCTACCGTTGAAACCGGAAAGGAAGCGCCCAAAGTCACGTCAGTACCATTGCTGCGAGAAGTTTTTTCATGGCGCATAACATTAATGTTGGCGGCCAAGTATACGTCTGGACCGTGTTGCACAAATCATCCTGAGGTCGGATATCCCCTTAACCCCAGACGGATTTAGCCTACGGTGACGGTACGGTCGGCAAGGCGGGAAGAACTGCGTCGCGCAATATATCTATAACCACATTCAATGCGCCCCGATGTTGTTCTAGTTGTCGGAGGCGTTGGGTTTTAAAGATTATGATCTGGACCTTGCCTTTGAGGTCGTGATTGCAGCATCCAAGATAAGGCCCGCAAACAAAATTTGCGGGCCCTACGTCGCTTAGATGACTACATCATGCCGCCCATGTCAGGCATAGTGCTGCCACCCGTTTTGGCAGGCTTTTCACCGATCATTGCTTCTGTCGTAATCAACAATCCTGCGACGGATGCAGCATATTCCAACGCGGTGCGAACGACCTTCGTTGGGTCAAGCACACCGGCTTTCAACAAGTCGCCGTATGTGTCCAATTGCGCATCATACCCAAACGACTTGCTCTTGTTCTCGATGATCTTGCCGACAACAACCGATCCATCAACCCCCGCGTTTTGCGCGATCTGGCGAAGCGGAGCCTGAAGCGCCTTGCGGATGATCTTGATCCCGGCAGATTGATCTTCGTTGTCACCCTTCATGCCACTCAGGACCTTGCCAGCATGCAACAATGCGGTGCCGCCGCCAGGAACGACGCCCTCTTGGACGGCCGCGCGTGTGGCGTTGAGCGCATCATCAACACGGTCTTTACGCTCTTTCACTTCGATTTCGGTCGCGCCGCCAACTTTGATGACTGCGATCCCACCAGCAAGTTTTGCCAGACGTTCTTGCAGTTTTTCCTTGTCATAATCGGATGTCGTGTCTTCGATTTGCCCGCGGATTTGACTAACACGTGCCGCAATCAAGGCCTTGTCACCCGCCCCGTCGATCACGGTTGTGGTGTCTTTGGTGATCGTGATTTTCTTGGCATCACCAAGCATGTCCATCGTGACGTTCTCAAGTTTGATGCCCAGTTCTTCAGAAATCACTTGCCCGCCCGTCAGGATGGCTAGGTCTTGCAGCATCGCCTTGCGACGGTCCCCAAACCCTGGCGCCTTAACGCCCGCGACTTTCAATCCGCCGCGCAGTTTGTTGACGACTAGTGTGGCAAGCGCTTCGCCGTCGATGTCTTCGGCAATGACCAACAACTGCTTGTCGGCCTGCATCACGGCCTCAAGCAGCGGCACCATGGGCGCCAGTGACGTCAGCTTCTTTTCGTGAAGCAGAATGACGCAATCTTCGAGGTTTGCGGTCATCTTGGAGGGATCAGTCACAAAATAAGGGCTGAGGTATCCACGATCAAACTGCATGCCCTCAACGACTTCGGTCTCGGTCTCCAAGCCTTTGTTTTCTTCGACGGTGATGACGCCCTCATTGCCAACCTTTGCCATTGCGTCTGCGATTTGCTGGCCAATTGCCGCTTCGCCGTTGGCGGAAATGGTGCCAACTTTTGCGATCTCTGCAGTGTCGCCCACGGGGCGCGACATCGCCTTAACCTCGGCCACAACAGCTGCGACAGCTTTGTCGATCCCGCGTTTCAGATCCATCGGGTTCATACCCGCTGCGACCGATTTCATGCCTTCAACAACAATGGCTTGGGCCAGAACCGTGGCGGTGGTTGTGCCGTCGCCAGCCTCATCGTTTGTGCGTGATGCAACTTCTTTGACCATCTGCGCACCCATGTTTTCGAACGGGTCGGACAGCTCTATCGCCTTGGCAACAGTGACGCCGTCTTTGGTGATGCGCGGCGCGCCATAAGATTTTTCGATAATCACATTGCGCCCTTTGGGGCCGAGCGTGACTTTGACGGCATTGGCGAGCGTGTTGATGCCCTTAAGCATGCGGTCACGGGAGTCCGTGCCGAATTTGACGTCTTTTGCAGACATGTCGGTATTCCTAAATGAAAATTACTTGAAGAAAGCAGCGAGGGTCAGGCCATAATGCCTAAGATGTCGCTCTCCTTCATGATCATGAGTTCTTCGCCGTCGATCTTGATTTCAGTGCCGGACCATTTGCCGAACAAAATCTTGTCGCCAGCTTTGACATCCATAGCAATCCGCGCGCCGGACTCGTCTTTTGCGCCTGCACCGACGGAAATAACTTCGCCTTTCTGCGGTTTTGCCTTGGCATTGTCAGGGATTATCAGACCGCCTGATGTCTTTTCGTCTTCTTCCGTAAATCGAACAAGAACGCGGTCATGGAGTGGGGTAAACGTCATGGAAATGTTCCTTCTGAAGATTTCCGAGTAGGGATGGCATGCTTAGGAAATATTGGCACTCGCGCATCCTGAGTGCCAATGCGTTAGACTTGGCTATCGCCAGAACAGAACACAATAGGTCTTTGAAAATTCAGTGGAGTTTTATGTTCGCCCAAGCCGAATGGGCGGACTTTGTCCTATTGTTTTGGTTCGGTGGTCTCAATTTTGATTCAAACTGCAGCGCTCAAAAGTCCGCCTTGTGTTGGATGCTGCGGTTTCCCATACAGGGCAACAAGGTATTTTAGTCATTTGGCACCCGCCAAATTGGGTGCGACGAATGGCTTTGTTACACAAATCAGCTAGAGGGATTCACTGATTGAATCCAGCATGATAGCTTTCGTGCATGGGCAGTTGGTTCCCTCCAAAATACACGACCAAGAATTGATCATCTTACAATGACAGCTTGCGGCAACGCGGATCGTTGTCGATCTGGTTTGATCCGGAGATGGTTTGGGCACCACCGCCGAGCAGCCGGCGCGGTCGACAACAGAAGTTCAGTGACGCCGCCATCCAGACCCGTCTAACGTTGAAGGTCCTGTTTGGTACGCCGCTTCGTCAGACAACTGGGTTCGTCCATTGCTGGCAGGCGATTTGCATAGCAAATCTGCCGAGAGGGGCCAGCGCA
>JAGGNB010000036.1 GCA_017886375.1 Octadecabacter sp. | reverse complement strand
AAACCCGCGACGAATTTGTTGTCGGGGTCGCGGTACAGATCCATCGGCGCACCGAGCTGTTCAATAATGCCCATGCGCAACACGACGATCTTGTCGGCCAGTGTCATCGCTTCGACCTGATCATGGGTCACATAGATCATCGTCGCGCCGATTTCTTTGTGCAGACGCGCGATTTCCACCCGCATTTCAACGCGCAATTCAGCATCAAGATTTGACAGTGGTTCGTCGAACAAGAACACTTCGGGCCCGCGGACAATCGCACGGCCAATCGACACACGCTGGCGCTGACCACCCGATAGGGCCGCAGGTTTGCGCGACAGATAGTCTTCGAGTTTGAGGATCCGTGTCGCCTCTGCGACCTTCTCCTCAATCTCTTTTTTGGGGTGACGGTTCATCTTCAGACCGAACCCCATGTTTTCCTTAACGGTCATATGCGGGTAAAGCGCGTAGGTCTGGAACACCATTGCCACGCCGCGCTCGGACGGGTCCATGCGGGTCACGTCACGCTCCCCGATGCTCATGGTTCCGCCTGTCGTTTCTTCCAGACCCGCAACCATCCGCAGCAACGTAGACTTGCCGCAACCTGACGGGCCGACAAAAACACAGAACTCGCCGTCTTCGATTTCAAGGTCGATCCCGTGGATCACTTGAACGTCGCCGTATTTCTTGATCACGTTATTCAGCGTTACACCGGACATGATATTGGTTCCTTCCTAGGATGATCTGGCTGGGATCGGAAAGTGCCATGAACTGGCGTCTTTCGCGATGGCCTCAGCCGTCGTGCGGATGCGTTGAACGAGGCTTTCGAGCCCCGCAAGGTTGGTGCGGGTTGTGGTGCTGGTCACCGAAATGGCCCCCAAAGCACGGTTCGTTTCGGTCAGGATCGGCAGCGCGATGCAAATGATCCCTGGTTCGTGTTCTTCGCGATCAAACCCGTAGCCGTTGGCGCGGATATCAGTGAGTTCGGCGCGCAGGCTTTCGACGGTCGTGTGGGTTGTGTCGGTGAAGCGGTGAAAGCTTTGCTGGCCCAGCGCGTCAGCCAAATCCGCTTCGGGCAGATACGCGATCATCACCTTGCCCACGCCCGTGCAATAGGCCGGCCCGACCTTACCGGATTGGCTATACATCCGCACCGGATCGGCGGCGTTGCGTTTGTCGACATAAATCACCTGCGCATGGTCAAGCTGCGCAAGGTGAACCGTTTCACCGACATCCGCGCTAAGGCGATCTATATGACCTGCCGCGATTGGCGCCAGCGACGCCGTCTGCCAAGACGCATGGGCCAAACGGACCAATCGCATCCCCGGGGCATAGGTTCCGCGGTCAGGATCAAACGCCAACATGCCCTGATTGGTCAACGTCTGAACGAATCGGTAGAGCGTCGCCTTGGGGAATCGCGACGCGCCCTGCAGTTCGGAAAATCGGACAGGGCGACCATAAGACGCCACTTGATCCAACACTTCCAACGCCTTACCGACGGTTCCGTCCCCTGATGCAGCCACGATGTCCTCCCTAAAACCCGAAGTCCTCCAACCTCAGTATTGACAAGCATGGGCGATTCGAGATTAGATTTCAATATTCAAAACTAAGTTTCAACTAATGGAACTTGTGATGACGGAATCTAAGGGAGGAAACCATGAATTCCATTTTTAAAGCATCCGCTGCGGCGCTTGCTCTGGGTGTCGCATCGACATCCGCCTTCGCTGACGCGCATTCGCTCGCCGGTGAACTTCGTATCGTTTCAGACATGTCTAACCCTGCACCACGCGCAGTGATGGAAGGTCTGGTCGCCGATTTTGGCGCATTGAACCCTGACTTGAACATCGAACTTGAGATCGTTGATCGTGAAGCTTGGAAAACACAGATCCGCAACGCGCTGTCCGCAAATGCACCAGACGTTGTGAACTGGTACGCCGCAACCCGTATGACGCCATACGTCGATGCTGGCCTGTTCATGGACATCTCCGATCTGTGGGAAGATCCGGCGATGGACGCCCTTGCGTCCACCAAAGGTGCGATGACACTGAACGGTGCCCAATGGGGCGTGCCTTACACATACTACCAGTGGGGCGTGTACTACCGCAAAGACATCTTCGAAGAGCTGGGTCTGGAAGAGCCGGCAACTTGGGATCAGGAACTGGCGAACTGTCAGGTCATCATCGACTCTGGCCGCAAGTGCTACACCATCGGCACCAAGTTCCTTTGGACAGCTGGCGGTTGGTTTGACTACATCAACTCCCGCACCAACGGCTATGAGTTCCACATCCAGCTCGCCAATGGCGAAGTAGAGTGGACAGACGAGCGCGTGCGCGACACGTTCGCAAACTGGCGTCAGCTGATCGACATGGGTGCCTTCATCGACGATCACCAATCCATGAGCTGGCAGGATGCGATTCCGCCCTTCTTGAACGGCGATGCGACAGCCTACTTGATGGGTAACTTCGCTGTTGCGGCGTTCCGCGATGGCGGCCTGACAGACGATCAGCTGGACTTCTACCAGTTCCCGCAGATCAACCCTGACGTTGCACCAGCAGAAGACGCACCTACGGATACGTTCCACATTCCGGCGGCTGCACAGAACGTAGAAGCGGCAAAAGCATTCCTGCTTTATGTCACATCTGCTGATGTTCAGGGTGAGATCAATGGCGGCGACGCCCTCGGTCAGCTTCCAGTGAACGCATCTGCGTCCGTGTCCGATGACAAGTTCATCCAGGAAGGCTTTGAGATGCTGTCCAACAACGCATCCGGCGGCATCATGCAGTTCTTTGACCGCGACTTCCCTGCTGAGATGGCATCTGCCGGCATGGAAGGCCTGCAGGAGTTCATGGTGTTCCCGGACAATCTGGACGACATCCTTGAGCGCCTCGAAGAGACACGCCAGCGCGTCTACCAGTAACCAAAATTTGGGGCAGGCCTTTCGGGGCCTGCCCTTCTTCGCACCAACTCATCTGCAAGCCGCCGCTTCGCGCCTTTCACATGTGTTGACCCGTCAGGAGACCATCATGACCACGACCACTGCCCCCACCCGAAGCTGGTACAAGCGCAACGAAATCGCCGTTACCCCGTGGCTTTTCCTGATCCCCGGCATCATCTTTTTCGCGCTCTATGTGATTTTCCCGATCTTCCAGTCCTTCTGGATTTCGTTCCATGAATGGGACGGTCTGGGCGAAAAGACATGGGTCGGGACGGCGAACTACGAACGTCTTCTGGGGGGCGATCGCAAGTTTTCAATCTCGTTCTGGAACAACGTGCGCTGGCTCGCTCTTTACCTGCTGGCGATCCCGATGGGGCTGTTCATATCGTTGTTCCTGAACCAGAAAGTGTTCGGCATCCGGCTCTATAAGTCGTTGTTCTTCTTTCCGTTCGTGATTTCTCAGGTGGTCGTCGGCCTCGTGTTTTCGTGGTTCTACCTGCCCAACGACGGACTGTTTGACATCATCGTCGGCACGGTCGGCATCGATGTTTCTGGCGGAATCTTAGGCAATCCCAACACCGCGACCTACGGCATTATCGCGGCGGGCCTGTGGCCGCAGACGGCCTATTGCATGATCTTGTACCTGACCGGTCTCAACGCCGTTGACCCTGAACAGGTCGAGGCGGCGCGTCTGGATGGTGCCAAGGGTGCGCGGATGTTGTGGTATGTCATCCTGCCGCAACTGAAACCGGCCACTTTCATTGCCTTCGTGGTGACGATCATCGGCGCGCTGCGCTCGTTCGACTTCATCGCTGTGATGACCAACGGCGGCCCCTTCGGGTCCACCCGCGTGCTGAGCTTTTATATGTTCGAGGAGTCGCTGTCCGAGTTCGGGTTCCGCATGGGTTACGGCGCGGCGATTGCTGTGGTTCTGTTTTTCCTGATGCTAATCTTCATCGCATACTTCCTCTGGTCGATGTACCAAGATGAAAAAGGAGCGCGCTGATGTTTCCGACACCAATAGAAAAACGCTCTCGCCAATGGCAGCTCGGCTATCAGGCCTTGTTGCCCGTCGTGCTGGTCATCTGGCTGCTGCCGCTAATCGCTGTTGCGATCTTTTCGATCAAACCGGAGGCGGATTTCGTCAACGGCAACTACTGGGGCATGCCCAGTTCGTTCGAGATGTTCACCAACTACGGCAAGGTTTTCTTCGAAAGTGACATGCCGCGCTATTTACTGAATTCGGTGTTCATCACAGTGCCGACAGTTATCGGCGCGATCATCCTGTCGTCCATGACGGGCTTTGCGTTGGGCGTTTACCGGTTTCGCGGCAACTTGCTGATCTTTTTCATGTTCATTGCGGGCAATTTCGTGCCGTTCCAGATCCTGATGGTCCCTGTGCGCGACCTGACGCTGGACCTTGGCCTTTATGATACGAAAATGGGCCTCGTCCTGTTCCACGTGGCGTTCCAGACCGGGTTCTGCACGCTGTTCATGCGCAATTTCATTCGCCAATTGCCCTACGCGCTGATCGAAGCCGCCCGCGTTGAGGGCGTATCCGAATGGCGCATTTTCGTCTATGTTGTGCTGCCACTGATGAAACCCGCGCTCGCCGCGTTGTCCGTGCTGATCTTCACCTTCATCTGGAACGATTATTTCTGGGCGATCGTGTTGACCCAAGGACCCGACAGCCAACCAGTCACCGCAGGTATCACCAGCTTTAACAGCCAGTTTCGTGCGGCTTATCATTTGATGAGCGCGGGCAGCATTGTCGCCGCCCTTCCCCCCGTCGCGATGTTCTTCTTGATGCAAAAGCACTTTATCGCGGGTCTCACACTCGGAGCCGTCAAGTAATGAAAACATGGCGATTAGATGATGGCCGTCAGACACTGGTTCTGGCGGCAACGCGCGAGCGGTTGCCAGAAGTAGTGTATTGGGGCGCGGTGCTGCCTAAAGACGAAGACCTGTCCGCAGTGCACTTGGCCAATGCTATCGATGTGACAGGTGGCATGTTGGATGAAAATCCGGACCTGTCGCTGTGTCCCGAGGCATCGCGCACCTTCCCCGGTCAACCCGGCCTGATCGTGCGCAGTAAAGACGGCACGCCGTTGCTGCCAAAATTCCATTTCGCATCGGCCGAGAACGAAAAAGGCCTGATCTTGAAATACCGCGACGCCGACAACGGTTTGATGCTGACGTTTGAATTTGAAACCGATCCAGACACCTACATCATTCGCGCCAAGACAACCCTTCAGGCCGACGCGCCCGTGCATCTGCACTGGCTCGCCGCCCCAGTGATGCCTGCACCGCAACTGTCTGATGAAATGATCGATTTTTCGGGCCGCTGGTGTCGTGAATTTGAAACAAACCGCACCCCGTGGTCCCCCGGTATCCGTTATCGCGAAAACCGCACGGGGCGTACCGGCCATGAACATTTTCCCGGACTGATCGTGCCCTGCGTTGGCGCAACCAATACCCACGGCGAAGCCTACGGGTTTCATTACGGCTGGTCGGGCGGGCACCGCATGGTCGCCGAAGAACTGCCCGATGGCCGCCGCCAAATCCAATGGGGCCACGCGGCCCGCATGGAACCAGAAGCCGCGACGCAATTCAGCACAGCGCCCGTGTACATGACCTATTCTGATACCGGCCTGAACGGTTGCGCTGTGTCGTTTCAACGCCATGTGCGCGACCGCATTGTCACTTGGCCCAAACCCAAGAACCCGCGCCCTGTACATTATAACTGCTGGGAAGCCGTCTATTTCGATCACAAACTCGACGTCCTGACAGACATCGCCGACCGCGCCGCAGCCCTTGGCGCGGAACGCTTCGTGCTCGACGATGGCTGGTTCGGCAACCGCGACGATGACACCCGCGCGCTGTCTGATTGGGAAGTCGATGTGCGCAAATACCCCGACGGTCTGACACCGCTCATTGATCACGTGCGCGGGCTTGGCATGTCGTTCGGCATCTGGTTTGAACCCGAAATGATCAACCCCGACAGCGACATCCACCGCGCCCACCCCGATTGGGCACTGGGCAGCGAAGACCAGACGCTGGGCCGTCAGCAAAAGGCCCTCAACATGGCCCTGCCAGAGGTGCGCAATTTCATCTACACCCGCATGGCTGCGATCCTTGCAGGCCACGACATCGACTACATCAAGTGGGACCACAACCGCGTGCTGCCGATGCCCGACGCGGCACAAACCCGCGGGTCATACGAGCTGATTGACCGTCTCCGCGACGCATTCCCCGATGTGGAAATTGAAAGCTGTGCGTCTGGCGGCGGGCGCATTGATTTCGGCATCCTGAAACGCACACAACGCGTCTGGCTGTCAGACAGCAACGACGCGCTCGAACGCTTGCACATCCAACACAACGCTGCCCTGTTCCTGCCCTTGTCGATCACCGGATCGCACGTCGGTCCGCGTCGCTGTCACACATCCGGCCGCACGCTTGATATATCGTTTCGTGCGTGGGTCGCGGCACAGCGGCACATGGGGTTCGAAATGGACCCACGTGAACTGGATGACCACGAAATCGCTGTTCTGACAGAAGTTACCAGCTGGTGGAAACACAACCGCGACTGGATGGAAAGCGCCGACATCTTGCGCCTCGACAGCCCCGATCCGGCGATCATTGCAGAACAGCAAATGCCACCGAGCGGCGAACGTTTCGTCGTATTCGCAGGCAAAGCCGCAACATCTACGCAAATCGCCCCGCGTCCGCTGCGCCTGACAAGTCTGGATCCGCACGCCATGTACGACGTGTCCCTGATCAACCGCTCATCGGCCCCGACCTTGTCGCGCGGCACGCCCGCATTGAAAGAAGGCGCCACCAAACTTTCGGGCGCCTACCTGATGCATCACGGTGTTACCTTGCCATGGTCCTTCCCAGAGACCATGTGGGTCTTGGAAGGACATCGCGTATGACACCTGAATGGATTGCAGCAGACTGGGGAACATCAAACGTCCGATTTTGGGCGATCGGGGCGGATGGCACGGTGCTGGGCGAACGCACGTCCGCTGACGGAATGAATTCCCTCGCGCCATCCGAATACGAAGCTGTGCTGACCCAATCCTGTGCAGAGTGGCTGAAAACCGCGACGACAGTCGTGGCCTGCGGCATGGTCGGATCACGCCAAGGCTGGGTCGAAGCACCCTATCAAACAACGCCCTGCGCGGTATGCCCGTCAAGAATGGTCATAGCCCCGACCACCCGTTCGGGGCTAACAGTTCATGTCATCCCTGGAATTCGCCAAACCGATCCGGCAGACGTGATGCGCGGCGAAGAAACCCAGATCGCAGGATTTCTGGCGGAAAATCCCGGCTGGGACGGCGTCATCTGCCTGCCCGGAACCCACACCAAATGGGCCCATATTTCGGCAAACGAAGTCGTCAGCTTTCAGACATTCATGACGGGTGAAATGTTTGCTTTGCTGGCGGGCCAGTCTGTGTTGCGCCATTCCATCGCAGACAGTGGCTGGGACAACGATGCCTTTGGCGACGCCATGTCACAAACGATGGCGCGCCCCGAAGGACTGGCCGCGCGCTTGTTTTCACTGCGCGCCGCACAATTGGTGCATAATACGGATACAATCACGCTGCGCGCCCGCCTGTCTGGTCTGCTGATCGGTGCAGAACTTGCCGCCGCCAAACCCTATTGGCTTGGCCAGAACGTTGCGATCATCGGGGCCGATGCGGTATCTGCCCCCTATATCACCGGCCTCGCATCACTCGGTGTGAACGCCACGCGCGTAGACGCTAAGGATATGACCCTCGCTGGAATCAAAGCCGCGCACACCCTGTTGGAGCACGTAGATCAATGACCCGCAATATCATCGCCATCCTGCGTGGAATCACCCCGACAGACGCCGTCGCCGCCGCAAAAGCCCTGATTGATGCAGGAATAACCCGCATCGAAGTTCCGCTGAATTCGCCCGACCCGTTCAACAGCATCAAGGCGATGTCGGATGCCTACGGCGACACCGCGCAGATCGGCGCAGGCACTGTATTGTCGATTGAGGACGTGAACCGCGTCGCGCAAGCGGGCGGCAAGCTCATCGTGTCGCCCAACATGGACCCGCGCGTCATCCATGCCACCAAGGTTGCTGGCCTGCAAAGCTGGCCCGGCGTGATGACCCCAACCGAATGTTTTGCCGCCCTGAAAAATGGTGCTGACGGTCTGAAAATCTTTCCCGGGTCCTTGCTGGGGCCCGACGGGCTGAAAGCGATCCGCGCAGTGCTACCCACAGGCACACAAATCTACGCTGTTGGTGGTGCTGGGCCAGAAAACTTTGCCGACTGGTTTGCGGCGTCTGCGGATGGCTTCGGCCTCGGTTCTGCTCTTTATAAACCGGGCATGACCATCCCTGACATCGCCGCGCGCGCCGCTGACATCGTTGCGGCCTATGACGCAGCACGCCAGCCATGATCTATGATGCCACCCAATGCGCCCTTGGCGAAGGTCCCCTTTGGCACCCAGAACGCGGGGAGCTGTTCTGGTTCGATATTCTGTCAAAACGCCTGCACATCAAAGACCGCCATTGGCAGTTTGACCGCTATGTCTCCGCTGCTGGGTGGATTGACGACGACCGGTTGTTGATGGCTGATAGCATCGGGCTGCACGTCTTGGATTTGGCGACAGGCACCACCGACCAAGTCGCCCAGATTGAGGCAGACAACCCTGTCACCCGTTCCAACGATGGCCGCGCCGACCCTTGGGGCGGTTTCTGGATCGGGACGATGGGGATCAACGGCGAGGCCAAAGCAGGAGCGATCTATCGCTACTATCGCGGCGAGGTTCGCCAGCTTTTCACCGACATCACCACCACGAACGCGATCTGCTTTTCCCCCGATGGAACCTGCGCCTATTTCTGCGACACGCGGGTCGGTAAAATCATGCGCCAGAAACTCGCCGAAAAAGACGGCTGGCCACTGGGTGATCCCGACGTCTGGCTCGACTTTGGCGACACGTCATGGGGCCCAGACGGTGCAGTTATTGATGCGGCTGGCAATTTCTGGAATGCCCAATGGGGCGCAAACCGCGTGGCTTGCTATGCCCCCGACGGCACACTGACCCAAACAATTGCATTCCCTGCCGTGCAAACGTCCTGCCCTGCATTTGGTGGACCGGACTTCAAGACGCTGTTTTGCACCTCCGCCGCCGTTGGGTTGATCGGGGAAGACGACGGCAAAACCTTCGCGACATCTGTCGATGCCGTTGGACAAGCCGAACACCAGATAATTCTCTAATTGCGCCTTCATCTTGGCCAATACAACTCAAAGGTGCCCCATGAAACGCACACTCGGCGTCTGCTATTATCCCGAACATTGGCCCGAAGATATCTGGGCGGACGACGCGGCGCGCATGGTCGATGCTGGGCTGTCATGGGTCCGCATCGGCGAGTTTGCATGGCAGCGTCTGGAACCCAAACCGGGTGAGATGGACTTCGGCTGGCTTGATCGCGCGATTAATGTCCTTGGCGATGCTGGCCTGAAGATCATCCTCGGCACACCAACCGCAACGCCGCCGCGCTGGATGCTCGACAAACACCCCGACATGCTGGCGATTGACGAACAGGGCCGCCCGCGCGGGTTCGGATCAAGGCGGCACTACTGCTTTTCCCATCAAGGGTTTCGTGCTGAATCCAGACGCATCACGCGGCTGTTGGCACAACGCTACGGATCAAATGAACACATCCAAGCGTGGCAGACAGATAACGAATATGCCTGTCACGACACGACGCGCAGCTATTCCTATGCTGCCACAGAGGGTTTTCAAAACTGGCTGGCCCAGAAATACCAAAGCACGTCCGCGCTGAACCGCGCGTGGGGCAACGTGTTCTGGTCGATGGATTACGACGACTTCGCGGACATTGGCCTTCCCAACCTGACCGTCACAGAACCCAATCACCCGCATGTGCTGGATTTCTACCGCTACTCATCGGATATGGTCGTGCAATTCAACCGCGAACAGGTCGTCGAAATCCGCGCGCAGTCCGTGGCACCAATTATCCACAACTACATGGGACGCGAAACCTCGTTTGACCATTTCAAGGTCGGCGCCGACCTCGATATCGCATCATGGGACAGCTATCCCATCGGGTTTCTATCAGATCGCATCGAAGGCACCCCCGCCCATAAACGCCGTTTTCTGCGCCAAGGCGATCCCGACAATCAGGCGTTCCACCATGACCTTTATCGTGCCGTAGGGCGCGGCAGATGGTGGATCATGGAACAACAACCCGGCCCGGTAAACTGGGCCCCATACAACCCTGCACCGCTTCCCGGAATGGCCCGCCTTTGGGCTTGGGAGGCGTTCGCCCACGGCGCTGAAACCGTCTGTTATTTCCGCTGGCGACAGGCCCCGTTCGCGCAAGAACAAATGCACGCAGGCCTGTTGCGGACCGATAGCGCAGACGCGCCAGCCTTGGCCGAGGCGCTACAGGTTAGTCAAGAAATCAACAATTTACCGGACGTCGGCACCGCCCGCGCCGATGTCGCATTGGTCTTCGACTACGAATCCGCTTGGGCGTGGGAAGCACAACCGCAAGGCGCAGACTTCGATCAATTCCGCCTCGCGTTTTCGGCCTACCGCGCTTGTCGGCGCGCAGGGTTAAACGTTGATATTGTGCCGCCTGATATTGCTGACCTGTCGGCCTACAAATTTACCCTCGCCCCCGGCATCATGCACCTCAGCGATCCGCTGCGCGCAGCGCTTGCAGACGCCACCGCGCTGATCGGCCCGCGCACGGATACCAAGACTGAACACTTATCAATCCCGACCCCGCTGGGGCCGAATATCGCTTCGCTTCATGCCTCGGTCGTTCTCACCGAAAGCCTGCCACCGGACGTAGGTGTGCCGCTGGAGAACGGCGGGCAGTTCGTTCATTGGCGTGAAATTCTTGAGGGTGACGCGCCCGTGCAACTGCGAACGACAGACGGTCACGGCGCGATTGTTGGCGACAAATTGCGCTACCTCGCAGGGTGGCCGGATGATCCGACATGGGACCTGATCCTGCGCGATCTGTGCGCCGAGGTTGGGCTGACACACCATGCCCTGCCAGACGGGTTGCGCCTGCGCGACACGGACACCCACCGCTTCGTGTTCAACTACGCACCGGAACCAATAGACTGGCAAGGAACGGAAATCCCCGCCGCAGGGGTCCATTGGGACGTCCTTTGAGAGTCTTTGGCACGACGCGCGCGGGCGCCGATGTCCACGCCATTACATTGACGCGTGACGGGCTGGGCGCGACTATCTTGACCTACGGCGCGGTCCTGCAGAACGTACGATTGGACGGGGTCGCCCATGGGCTGACACTAGGGTCCGAATGCCTTCGCGATTACGAGGGCAACATGGGTTTTCATGGCAGCATAGTCGGTCCGGTCGCAAACCGCCTTACGGACGCAACCGCGCCGATTGCCGGGACATCGCACAGATTTGATTCGAACTTTATGAACCGTCACACGCTTCATAGCGGGTCGGCGGGCATTCATGATAAAGTGTGGCACATTGACGAATGCACGGATTATAGTCTTATTCTCAGTCATGAACTACCGGATGCGCAGGGCGGTTTTCCCGGAAACCGGCGCATGACCGCTCTTTTTGAGATCCTCTCCGATCAACGTCTGCGCCTCACGCTAACCACGACCACAGACGCACCGAGCCTCGTGAACGCGACGAACCACAGCTACTGGAACCTTGATGGCAGCGATCACATGCATGATCATAGCCTACGCGTGGATGCAGATCGCTATCTTCCCACAGGCCACTCGGACATTCCCACTGGCGACATCCGTTTGGTGGCCGGCACGCCATATGATTTTCAAAGGGCAAAGCCGATCGGGCCAAATGCCCCCCCCCTTGATCACACGTTCTGCGTGGCCGACGGGCGGCGCGACCTGTGCGACTGCATGGTTTTGACGGGTGCGTCTGGCCTGTCCATGCGGGTCGCCACGACCGAACCGGGCGTTCACCTTTATGATGCGCGGGCGGCACAACGCCCCGGCAAACCGAAGTTCGAAGGACTCGCCATCGAATGCCAAGGCTGGCCAGATGCACCGAACAAGGCCGGGTTTCCCAGTATCGAAATCACGCCCGACGCGCCGGTTGTTCAAATCACCCAATGGCAGTTTGTCCGCACCTAGCGCCCGATCCAGCGCGGCGCGGATTAGCGACCGTGCTGCCGCTCAGCTTTGCCCCCAACCACCGCCACCGGGCGTTTCAAGGTAGAATGTCCCACCAGCGGGCAAATCAATTTCATCATTGCCCTGCAAATCGTGGCGCGTTCCATCCGGCATGACAGCCCAATTGCGCCCCACAGCGCCTGTATCGCCGCCGTCCACACCAAATGGTGCGACGATGCGGTGCGAACACAGCGTCGTCACGGTCACGGGTTCCAAGAACGTCATGACGCGGCGCGCGCCGTTGCCGCCAGACCACTGACCAGCCCCGCCCGACCCATCGCGCACCTCAAACCGATCCAGCCGCACTGGAAAGCGTTTTTCGAGGATTTCAGGGTCGGTCATCCGCGTATTTGTCATATGGCTTTGGACCGCATCACAGCCGTTGAAACCGGGGCCTGCGCCCGTGCCGCCTGCGATGGTTTCATAGTTCTGGAAGCGATCATTGCCCCAGACAAAATTGTTCATCGTCGCTTGGCTGCCCGCGATGACACCGAGGGCACCATAAAGCGCATTGCATGCCGCTTGGCTGACTTCGGTATTGCCCGCGATCACCGCCGCCGGATAGCGTGGATTAAGCATCGTGCCTTCGGGTGCAATAATATTGAGCGGCTTAAGGCAGCCTTCGTTGAGCGGGATCGCAGACCCCACAAGCGTGCGGAACACATACAACACTACCGCGCGGCATACCGCAAAGGGTGCATTGTAATTGCCAGTGTGCTGATCACTCGTGCCCGTAAAATCAACCGTCGCGGTGCGGGTGGATTTATCAACTGATACAGTGACTTGGATTGTCTGGCCGGTGTCCATCGGATAGGTGAATTCACCATCGGACAGCCGATCAATCACGCGGCGCACGCTTTCTTCGGCGTTGTCTTGCACGTGGCCCATATAGGCCGTCACCACGTCCGCACCATAGCGTACACAGATGCGTTTCAGTTCCGCCATTCCCGTCGCGTTGGCCGCGACTTGCGCCTTTAGATCGGCAATGTTCTGGTCGATGTTGCGGCAGGGGTAACGCCCCGATGCAAGGGTTGCGCGGGCGTCACCCTCAAGGAACCGACCACCCGTCACAAGCTGCACATTGTCGATCAAAACGCCCTCTTCGTCGATGTGCTGGCTGTCGGGCGGCGCCGACCCCGGTGTGCGCCCACCGATGTCCGCGTGGTGCCCGCGCGACCCCAGCCAAAAGCGCGGCGCGCCATCAATGAACACGGGCGTTACAACCGTGACATCGGGTAAATGCGTGCCGCCATTATAGGGCGAATTCAGCATGAACGCGTCGCCGTCAGCGACATCCGGCCAGCCGCGCATCACTGTTTTGATACTGTCCGACATCGACCCCAAATGCACCGGAACATGGGGCGCGTTCGCCACCAAATCGCCAGATGTATCGAAGATCGCGCAGGAAAAGTCGAACCGTTCTTTGATGTTCACCGATTGGCTGGTGTTGGCCAATGTCGCGCCCATTTGATCGGCCACGGACATAAACAGGTTCGACATCACTTCGAGCAAAACCGGATCGACCTCCGTGCTCGTCAACAGATGTCGCCCCGCATTGGTGGACGTGAGGATGAGATTACCCAAGCTGTCAACTTCAGCCACCCATCCCGCTTCGATAACGTTCGTGCCAGTCGGTTCCAGAATGATTGCGGGGCCGTTGACCGTGTCGCCAACGCCCATCTGGGTGCGATCATAAAACGCGCATTTCTTGACCTCACCGCCCGAATGCAGCGGTTCCATCGCCACAGGTTTCGGCGATTGCGCCGGTTTGACGCCCAAATCGGGCAGTTTTGCGCCCTCCCCGATGGCCTCAACGCTCAGCATTTCAAACAGGATCGGCGCGTCGGGGCTGGTAAAGCCGAACCGTGACAGGTGCGCGGCCTCAAACGCCGATTGCATGGCCTCTATGCTGTCGAACGCCACTTTCAGGTCCTGCTGCGTGCCGCTGTAGCGCAGATGCGCCCACAGGTCCGTGCGCACGTCTTTGGCCCCTTGGGACACCACTGCGTCACGCGCATCGGTGGCCATGATCGCCAGCTGCGCGTTCGCCCTATCAACGTCTGACAACGGCGCGTCAAACTGCACTTCGCGCATGTCGCGCAGTTCCGCCAACCCCATGCCAAACGCCGACAATACCCCCGCGAGGGGATGGATCAGCACCCGTGACATGCCCAACGCCTGAGCCACCAGACAGGCGTGTTGCCCGCCCGCGCCACCAAAACATTGCAGGGTGTAATCGGTCACATCATGGCCGCGCTGAACGCTGATTTTCTTGATCGCATTGGCCATGTTGTCCACGGCGATGGACAGGAAACCTTCGGCTATGTCTTCAACGGCGCGTGGCGCTTCGCCAGTGGTCAGCGCGACATCAGCAGCAAGGGTCGCAAATTTCGCGCGCACCATTTTCAGATCAAGGGGTTGATCGCCGCCGATCCCGAAAACATGGGGGAAATGATCAGGGTTCAGTTTACCCAAAAGCACGTTGCAATCCGTGACCGTCAGCGGCCCGCCACGGCGATAACACGCAGGGCCGGGGTTTGCGCCAGCACTTTCAGGGCCAACCTGAAACCGACCGTCCGCAAAGCGGCAAATCGACCCGCCACCTGCCGCAACCGTGTGAATATCCATCATCGGCGCGCGCATCCGCACACCTGCGACCTCGGTTTCGAACGAGCGTTCATAATCGCCCGCATAATGGCTGACATCCGTCGATGTGCCGCCCATGTCAAAGCCGATCAACTGATCGTAGCCCGCAGCTTGCGCCGTTTTCACCATGCCGACGATCCCGCCCGCTGGCCCCGACAGAATCGCGTCGCGTCCCTGAAACCGCGCCGCATCCGTCAGACCGCCACTGGATTGCATGAAGAACAGCCGTTCACACACACGCCCTACGTCCAAAGCATGCGCGACGCGGTCGACGTAGCGGCGCAGAATCGGCGACAGGTAGGCATCCACCACCGTGGTGTCGCCGCGCCCGACCAATTTGGCGAGGCGGGAGACCTGATGGCTGGTGCTGATCTGGGTGAACCCGATGTCTGTTGCGATCTTTGCAACCCGAACCTCATGATCCGGGTTCAGATAGGCGTGCAGAAATGCGACTGCAACGGCCCGCAGCCCTGCATCATATCCGCGCTGCAGTGCAACCCGCACCGCGTCGTCATCCAAAGGAACAAGCACACTTCCGTCCGCGTTCAACCGCTCAGGCACCTCGGCCACGTCGGAATACAATAATTCCGGCCGCACAATTTCCAACGCGAACAGATCCGGTCGCGTCTGGTAGCCGATTTTAAGCAGGTCGCGGAACCCGTCGGTGATCAGCAGCAACACGCCTTCACCCTTTCGTTCCAACAGCGCATTGGTCGCAACGGTTGTGCCCATTTTCACCGCAGCAATAGAGCCCGCTGCTGGATTATCGGTGCCGATCAGGTCGTGCACACCTTGAACGGCGGCATCTGCGTAGTGTTCGGGGTTCTCTGAGAGCAGTTTTTGCGTCACCACAGCACCGTCCGGCGTGCGCGCAACAATGTCAGTAAACGTGCCGCCACGGTCGATCCAGAATTCCCATTGCTTTGCTGACACGACGCGCTCCTGAACCAAGTTGGCGGACTTGAACAAGCTGTGACGCAAAGAACAACCCGCAAAGCACGAGATTGGGTTTGACACCACCCCCGCCCGCGACTATTCCGCCCGCTGTGCATGGCGTTATAGCTCAGTTGGTTAGAGCGAACGACTCATAATCGTTAGGTCCCTGGTTCAAATCCAGGTAACGCCACCACACACCTGTCGAGATTGACCAGAGTGACCGTCGTTTCGCACAAACCATCTGAGGTATCATTGGTCTGCGCAACGTCATGACACAATGCCGCCACACCCCATCTTTCCCGAGCACGACGACCCATTGATATCACACCAATTTGGCATACATTCCGCATCTGGGAGGCGCCATGACACTACTGCAAGAATTTGCCGCTATTGTGGGTAAAGAACACGCATTGACGGGGGATGATACCGCACGCTGGTCAACTGACTGGACGGGCAAGTACTGCGCACAGCCCGGTGTGGTTCTGCGCCCCGCGTCCACCCATCAAGTGTCCCAGATTATGACGCTGGCCAACGCACAACGCCAATCCATCACGCCTGTGTCAGGCCACACTGGACTGGTTGGTGGCACATATGCGCCCGGCGGTGTGATGGTGTCATTGGACCGAATGAACACCATCCATGACATCAATGCCACAACGCGCACGGCTGTCGTGGATGCCGGTGTCGTTCTGTCCTCCCTTCATGATGCGACAGACGCCGAAGGGCTGATTTTCCCGCTCACCTTTGGTGCACGGGGGTCAGCGATGATTGGCGGTGTGATGTCCACCAATGCCGGTGGCTCAAACGTGCTGCGTTACGGCAATACCCGCGATCTGGTGCTCGGGCTTGAGGCTGTGTTGGCCGATGGTCGGGTCGTCGACCTGATGACATCCCTGCACAAAGACAATTCCGGCCTGAACCTGCGCCAATTGTTGATCGGCTCCGAAGGCACGCTGGGGATCATCACCAAGGCGGTGCTGAAACTCGCCCCGAAACCAATCACATATGCCACCGCGATGGTGGCCGTGCCGCGGCTGGACGATGCGCTGACGCTGCTGAACCGCGTGCAAGACGCGACAGGCGGCGCGGTGGAAGCGTTTGAATATATGCCGCGCCACTACATCGACGTCCACATGGCCCGCGTCGACGGCGCACGCGAACCATTTGATGCGCCCTATGATGTCAACATCATGATCGAGGTCGCCACAACCACAGACACAGATATCACCGACGCCCTGCAAACGATCATGGCTGACATGATGAACAGCGGC
Organism: Octadecabacter sp.; assembly: GCA_017886375.1. Lineage (GTDB taxonomy): Bacteria > Pseudomonadota > Alphaproteobacteria > Rhodobacterales > Rhodobacteraceae > Octadecabacter. Next base: position 21,532 of record JAGGNB010000036.1, on the reverse strand, counting down.
GCAGTCCTCGACGCCGTCGTGGCGCAAAACGAAACCCAGCGCCGCGCGATGTGGGACCGCCGCGAAGCAGCCGCTGAATTGACATTTTGGCGCAAGCCAATTGTCGATACCGATGTCGCACTGCCCCTTGATCTGGTGGGCACCTTTCTGGAACAAGCGAACGCCAAAGTGGTTGCGGCCGACAGCGGCGCAGAGCCGTTCTACATCGCGCATCTGGGCGACGGCAACGTGCACTACGGCGTCTATCCGTCCAGCGACAATGCCGCGCTAAAAGATCAAATTGTTGAAATCATTGAAGATGTCGTTGAAAGCCTTGGCGGCAGTTTTTCGGCTGAACATGGTGTTGGCCTGTCGAAACTGAACACCATGCGGCGTCGCAAAGACCCTGTCGCACTTGATATGATGCGCAAGATCAAGGGCGTTCTGGACCCCAACGGCATCCTAAACCCCGGCAAACTGATCCCTGATTAGCCGGCCTCAACTGCCGTAAAGAAATCTGGCCCCGCTTGGCCCAACAGCTCTTGTGCCAGCTCCATACCCATCGCTGGGCCTTCGGACACCAAGCCGCGCCGCTCACCGATAAAGACCTGACTACCATCGGGTTTCAAAATCTCGCCGCGCAGCCACATCTGATCACCGTCGATCGTCGCCAAACCGGCAATCGGCGTCTCACAGGACCCGTCCAGCGCCGCAAGGAACGCCCGTTCCGCTGCCATCTGCTGGCCCGCTTGCACATCATGGATCGCCGCCAGCATATCGCGTGCGCGCAGATCATCGACGCGTCGTTCAATGCTGATCGTGCCTTGGGCAATCGCGGGCAACATATCGTCCAGATCGATGGCCCCTATCGCGGCATCGTGCATGCCCATGCGGTTCAACCCCGCCATTGCCAAAAACGTCGCATCCGCCAGACCATCGGCCAGCTTTTTCAACCGTGTCTGCACATTGCCGCGAAATTCCACGACGGTCAGGTCAGGTCGTTTCACCAGCAACTGTGCACGACGGCGCAGGCTTGACGTGCCAACAATTGCCCCCTCGGGCAGATCGGCGATCCCCGCATATTTCACCGAAACAAAGGCATCGCGCGCATCTTCACGCGGCAAAAACACGTCTAATACCAGACCATCCGGCTGCGCCACGGGCATGTCTTTGGTCGAATGAACGGCAATATCAATTCGCCCCGCCAGCATCGCCTCTTCGATCTCTTTGGTGAACAACCCTTTGTTGCCAATCACCTTGAGCGGAATATCCGCGTCAATGAGCGAGCGATCATCACCGGTGGTCTTGATCACGCAAACCTCGAACGCAGACTCGGGCAGATCAAACGCCACCATCAGACGGGCGCGCGTTTCATGGGCTTGTGCCAGCGCAAGCGGCGATCCACGGGTTCCAATTTTCAACGGTGCCGCGGGTGAGGGTAATTCAAAATCCATATCGCACAATTAGCCGCGCGCCTGCGCCACTACAACCTCTTGACTCGGCACGCTCCAAAAGGGAGACGAAACCAAACCTATGGAGGCCCCAATGAGCACGCAAAAACCCATTCTTCGCGCCCTAGCCGGGGAAACCCTGCCGACACCGCCCATCTGGATGATGCGTCAGGCGGGGCGGTATTTACCCGAATACAAAGCGACCCGCGCGCAGGCCGGTGATTTCCTGTCGTTGTGCTACAACCCCGAACTGGCCGCCGAAGTGACGCTGCAACCCATCCGCCGCTACGGGTTTGACGCCTCAATCCTGTTCGCTGACATCTTGCTGCTGCCACAAGCGCTCGGCGCGGATCTGTGGTTTGTCACGGGCGAAGGCCCGCGTTTGTCAACTGTCACAACTGCCGATGAATTGAAGGCGCTGAAACCCGTCAGCGCCATCCACGACACATTGTCGCCGATCTACGAAACCATAAAACTCCTGACGGGCGAATTGCCCGACGATGTCACGCTCATCGGCTTTGCAGGTGCGCCGTGGACTGTCGCGACGTATATGATCGCCGGACAAGGAACGCCAGATCAGGGCCCGGCCCACGCGCTGAAAGACACTGACAAAGCAGTCTTTGAAGGTCTGCTCGATCTCATTACCGACGGCACGATCGAATACCTGTCGGCTCAGATCAACGCTGGCGCTGAAGTCGTCAAATTGTTCGACAGCTGGGCAGGATCGCTGATGGGCGACGATTTCACAAACTACGCGATCAAACCTATGGCGCGTATTGTGGCCGCCCTTAAACAACGCCACCCAGACACGCCCATCATCGCCTTTCCGCGCGGTGCGGACGAACGTTACATCGGGCTGCACGATGCAATTGGGGCGGACTGCATTGCGCTGGACGATGGCGTCACGGCCCAATGGGCCGCCGACAACGTGCAAATCGACGGCTGCGTGCAAGGCAACCTGAAATCATCCCATATGGTCACAGGCGGTGATACGCTGGTGTCTGAAACGCGGCGCATTGTTGATGCTCTCAAAGGTGGACCGCACATCTTCAATCTAGGACACGGCATCACGCCAGATGCAGACCCGCAAAACGTGCAACTGATGATCGATACCGTGCGCGAGGCACGCTGACGCCCCTCGTTCATCTTGGTAAATACAACTCGTATTTCGGTTTGGCGGCGGCGTTGGGTGAGGCGCTGCGGCCTTAGCAGCGCGGCCTCAACTGCACCATCTCAACAGTGTCGTCGCGTCAGACCCACTTCGCCATCGGCGGCAAGCTCATCAACACAGCATTCGCGTCATGGCCCGTTTCAAGCCCAAACTTCGTGCCCCGATCATAGACAAGATTGTATTCCGCATAGAGCCCACGATGCACCAGTTGCGCATCCTTGTCCGCATCGGTCCATTTCGTGTTTCGGCGCCCCTCAACAAGTGGCTGATAGGCTGGCAAAAACGCCCGCCCCAAGTCCTGCGTCAAAGCAAAATCAGCGGCCCAGTCGCCGGTGCTGTAATCGTCCATGAACACACCGCCAACACCGCGTGCGCGGTTGCGATGGGGTATGTAGAAATACTCATCCGCCCAAGCCTTTAGCTTGGGGTAATGCGCCTCGCCGTGGGGGTCCAACCACGTCTGTTGCGTAGCGTGAAAATGTGCGGTGTCATCGCTGTATTCGATGCAAGGATTAAGGTCTGACCCGCCGCCAAACCACCAAGCATGCGGCGTCCAGAACATCCGCGTATTCATATGAACCGAAGGCGTATGGGGGTTCTGCATGTGCGCGACTAGGCTGATACCCGATGCCCAGAAACGCGGATCGTCGGCCATGCCATCCAAACCCTTGCGCGCCATCATCGCGGCCTGTGCGCGCGCGCCCAGCGTGCCATGCACGGTTGAGATGTTGACTCCGACCTTTTCAAACACACGCCCGCCGCGCATAACCGACATCACGCCGCCACCTGCGTCTTCTCCGGCGTCACCAGTGCGTGTGGTTTGCGTGACTTCAAACCGGCCCGCTGGCAGGCCCGAAAACGGCCCAACAGCTTGTGTATCTTCAAGGTTTTCAAAAGCCTGCACGATCTCGTCGCGCAGGGCGCGAAACCAGACCGACGCCGCCGCCTTTTCTTGTTTCATTTCGCCAAAATCCATGTCTCGACACCTTGTTATTGCTTATCAATCAGCCCTAGCATTGATTGACCAAGCGGGGCAAACGCCCGCGACCACCGAATTCACACCTGCGACCATATGGCTGCCAAAGGAACCTGATATGACCCGCTCGCCCCTTCTTCTTCTTTCGCTTCTGGCACTTACAGCCTGTTCAACCCCGCGCGAACAATGCATCAGCGCATCAAACCGCCCCGTCGCCCAGCTTGACCGTTTGATCAACGTCACACGGGGCAACATCAGCCGCGGGTTCGCTTTGGCTGAGGTACAGGACGTTCGCGTGTTGCGTGCATCCTGCGAAGGCACGAACGCAGACGGATCAACCTTTCGTTTCCCATGCGAAGAAACCGAGACGATTACCCGTCAGGAACCCGTGACAATCAACATCGCCGAAGAGCGCATCAAGCTCGCGCAACTTGAAAGCCGCCGTGAGCAGTCTGCCCGCGCGGCGCAGGCCCGCATCCAGCAGTGCATTGCCGTCCATCCAGAATGATTAGTGCGCAGGCGCCGAGGCCGGATCAATCAGCGTGCGCCCCCCATCAACGGTGAGTATCTGGCCCGTTACAAAACCTGATGCGTCGGACGCGAGGTATTGCACCGCGTCCGACACTTCGCCGGGCCCCGCGATGCGGCCAAGGGGCGTGTGATCAATAATGTCGCTGCGGTATTCATCATGTTCGCGCAACTCGCGCTGTAGGCTGGCGGACATGACAGACCCGAAGGCAACGGCGTTCACGCGGATGCGGTGCGGTGCCAACGCCACAGCCATAGACCGCGTCATCTGATCCAGCGCCGCCGTTGAAATCGAATAGCCCAACAGATCAGGATTGGCGCGCCGCGCTGCGATTGAACTGAGGTTGATGATCGATCCGACGGACCCGTCTTCTTGGCCCTCTGCCTGCTTGATCATCCGTTTTGAAATCGCCTGCGTGAGGCGTAGCGACGTCATAAGGTTTTGTTGCAGCAGGTTTTCTACCTGATCCTCTTTCGGGTTCAGCGGGTCGGACGTGATCAATTGGCGCGATGCATTGACCAAAATATCAACCCTTTCGAAGCTATCAATTGTCATCGACAGCAAATTGTTGATCGACAGTTTTTGACGCAAATCACAGGCAAACGTGCGGTAGCGTTCGGGTTCAACTTTGGACGATCCAAGTTCCTCTACCAGTCGTTCTTCGTCCATATCCGCAAAGACAACGTTGGCGCCTTCGGCCACAAAATGCCGCCCGATCGCGAGGCCCACACCATTTGCAGCACCTGTGACAATGGCGGTCTTACCGGCGATAGAAAAAGACATAACAACTCCTGAGAACCAAACAGATTTGGAAAGGCTAAGCGATATTAGCGCTTGGGGCGAGTCGCACGGAAAATCTTAAACGCGCCTGTTCCGGCAAGTTCTTCGACGCGTGCAAACTTTGCATCCAGTTCCGCCTCATAGGGCAGATGACGGTTGGCGACCATAAAAAATGCGCCGCGCGGTTTCAGGATGCGCGCAGCAGTGGCGATAAAGCCCTTTCCAAGGTCGGGATCACCCGCACGTGTGGTGTGAAACGGTGGGTTGGACACAACGATGTCATAGGGCCCGCCACTAAATGTGAGCGCGTCGGTCCAAACAGGGCGCGCGCGGGCATCATTGGTATTTATGACAGCACAGTCCAACGCCGCCTTGTCCGCCTCGATCATATCGAGCCGCGTGACGCCTTCATGGGTCAAAATCTCACGGCTGAGATAGCCCCAGCCTGCGCCAAGGTCGGCCACGTCGCCCTTAAGCGCATCAAGGTGTGGGACTAATTGGGAGGAGCCGATGTCGATCTTCGTTTCGGAAAACACACCCGCGACCGTTTTGTATCCGTCGGGCGATGTGACCGTAACGTCCCAATCTGGGGCCGTGCCAGCCTCAAACCAGAACAGCCGCCCATGACCCTTAGCGACAACGCCTAGGATCGTGTTGGTCTTGCGGATGTCTTTGTAGATGCCTTCAATGCCTTCGGTCTTCTGTCCGTCAACGATCACCAAACCACCGGCAGCAATTGCGTCGCTGATCATGGCGCGTGCAAGCGTTTTTGATCGCGGCACCACCACAAGCGTCGCGCCGCGGCCTGTGCCATCGCCAACCATGCCCATGGCCTGCCAATATTGGTGGTCGGGATAAAACGTCGACTCGACACTGACATCGCTTAACCCAGCCAGATCATAGCCAGCGGGCGGGCGCAGGATATGCAGCGTTCCAGTCAGGTCCAGACCTTCGTCCAGCGCGGTAAAGAGGCGAGAATATTTCATGATGAACCAAGCGGGCGACGCGCCCTCACTCTTTTTCCATCGTGCATTGTAGGGGGTGTTGGTGACGCGCGGCAAGGTCCATCACCAGCGCAACTTTGGTTTCCGCGATCTCATGGCTGAACACGCCAACCACCGCGAGACCCTTTTTGTGCACGGCCAACATGATCTCAACCGACTGGTCATGGGTCAGGCTAAAGAAGCGTTCCAACACGTGCACAACAAATTCCATCGGCGTGTAATCGTCGTTCAGGATCATCACTTTGTACAGCGGTGGGCGTTTGGTCTTGGTCCGTGTTTCAAGTTTGATCCCGATATCGCTATCGTCGTCATCGTCGCGATCAGCCATCATGTAAACGTCTTGCAGCATGGTATTCCTTTGGCGCGAGTCACTGGTAGAATATGCGTTCCGCGACTTAATATAACCTTCATGGCACCTATGAAAAGGGGCCACGCATAAGTGACGCATAACACAAGGCAGGAACACCCCTTGAGCAATAGAAACTGGACGATCGCATTCGACGCGGACGACACGCTGTGGCACAACGAACGCGGCTTTAAGCTGACCCAAAACAGGTTCTCTGAATTGCTGGCGGCGTTCACGTCAGGCGATGACCTACAGGATCGGCTGTTGAGCGCTGAGCGGCGCAATCTGGGAATCTATGGCTTTGGCGTCAAAGGCTTTGTGCTGTCGATGGTCGAAACCGCGATTGAGGTGACGGACGGCGCGGTGCCCACGGCCGTCATCGCAGAGTTACTGTCCATGGGGCGCGACATGCTGTCGGATCCGGTGGAATTGCTGCCCGGCGTGCGCGGCGCCATTCAACAGCTGCGGCAAACGGCAGAGATCGTGTTGATAACCAAGGGTGATTTGCTGGATCAGGAACGCAAACTGGCGCAATCGGGCTTGGGCGATCTGTTCGATACTGTTGAAATCGTCAGTGATAAGAGTGCCGATGTGTATGCCCGCATTTTCGCGCGCCACGACACGGCTCATCAGATGATGGTCGGCAATTCGGTGCGATCGGATGTGATTCCCGCGATTGAGGCCGGCGCGTGGGGCGTCCACGTCCCCCATGAACTAACGTGGGGCTATGAACACGCTGTTGCGCCCATCAGCCACCGTCGATTCCGCGAAATTGCCACGCTGGGCGAGTTGCCAGAACTGGTTGCAACCCTCAATTGAGGGTTTTTATCGATCCGCCCCATTCTTGCCATAATCCACCATCTAGGGGTCAAAACAGCAGCCGACCCCTAGATATGCCCCAAAGTATGTGAATTGTGCAGGTTTGCCACACCCAAACCCTTTGAATTTAGGGTATTTTCTGAACCACTGCCCTGTGCTAGCCTTATTTCATAATAAGAGACCCCACCAATAAATCGGGGCTCATGAGGCTAAAGAAAAGGGCAGTGGCGTGAAACGTCGTATTCAAAACCCCGCGTTCGCGGGAATCCTTCTATTGTTAACTCTCCTGATGGCTGCCTTGGCGCCTATCGCAGGTAATTCTGCACCCTACGCGGCCATGGTTATGGATGCGCGCACCGGTGAGATATTGCATTCGCGAAATGCCGACACCCAGTTGCATCCGGCATCGCTCACCAAGATGATGACGCTTTATATCGCGTTCCAAGCAATTGAGCGTGGCGAGATCAGCCTTGATGACATGATCACGATCACGAGCGTGGCTGCAAACGAGCCGCCCTCAAAGCTCGGACTTGTTGCAGGTCAACGCATCCAGTTCCGTTATCTGGTCCGTGCTTCGGGTGTGAAATCTGCCAATGATGCCGCAACGGCCATCGGCATTGCGCTGGAAGGCAACGAAGCCGCCTTTGCCCGTCGGATGACCGCCACCGCCCGCGCCATGGGCATGTCGCGCACCACATTCCGCAACGCCCACGGCTTGACCGAATCTGGGCATCTTTCGACGGCCCGCGACATGACAGTTCTGGGACGTCATATGATTTACGATTTCCCGCAGTACTATAACATCTTCAGCCGCCTGACGACGGACGCAGGCGTGCGCCAAGTGGCCAACACCAATCGCCGTTTCCTGAGTGCCTATCGCGGTGCCGATGGAATTAAGACGGGTTACACCCGCGCCGCTGGCTTCAATCTTGTGGCCTCTGCGGAACGTGGTCAGGAACGCATCATCGCCACGATGTTTGGTGGATCTTCCACGGCACAACGTAACGCCCGTGTCGCGGAACTGCTCGATATGGGGTTTGCCCGTGCGCCGACCACAGCCAATATCAATCGGCCAAGCCCCGTTCCCGCACAAGGGTCAGGCAGCCCGGACGCTCCGGCGCCTGGCACGACTGCGCGCACGGTGCGCGTGAACGGGTTGGTCAGCCGCTCGCTGCGCCCGAATGCGCGCCCTGCCCCTGAGCAGCCCGCCGCCATTCTGCTTGTCGTAGATGCCGATGTGATTGAAAATGCCGTGACCGAAGTGCTGCAAACAGTCGCAACCGCACCAGAAACCACCCAATCGCCGCAAGCCAGACCATCTGGTGACGTGGTCCTCGCCGCCGTGCAACAAGCCAGCCCCGCCCCAAGCGAACCAGAGATCGTGACCCGCATTTCGACGTCAGGCAGTCGTCTTTGGGGCGTAAACGTCGGACGCTACAATTCGCGCTATCAGGCCGAACGGGTGTTGCTGCGTGTCGCGTTGAACGAAATGTCGACGCTTGATGGCTCACTTCGTCGCGTGAACCAATCCAGCAGCGGGTTTGATGCAAATTTCATGGGGTTAACGCACGAAGGTGCCGAACTTGCCTGCGCACGCTTGCAAGCCCGCGGCACAACATGTTTCATGATCGGGCCAGAATAACCCAGCCCAAGGAACACGACATGTCCGTACTTGAAGTCCGCCCGCCCAATGCCCCGACCCTGCGCACCAGCGATGCAGATCGTCATGTCGGCGTCCACCGCATCTTTTGCGTTGGCCAGAACTATGCCGACCACGTGGCTGAAATGGGCGGCGATGCCAAGGCGGACCCACCAGTCTTTTTTATGAAACCAAACAGTGCGGTGGTGCAATCGGGCGCGACAATCCCGTTCCCGCCTGCAACTGAAAACCTGCATCATGAAGTCGAGTTGGTTGTCGTTCTGAAGACAGGTGGCACGGACATCACGACAGACGACGCGCTGTCGCATGTTTATGGCTACGCCGTCGGCAACGACCTGACCCGCCGCGATATTCAAACAGCCGTAAAATCCAAGGGTTTGCCTTGGGACATGGCCAAGGGGTTCGACAATTCCGCCGTGATCGGAACCGTGCATCCCGTGGCAGAGGTCGGACATCCAACCACAGGTGCGGTGACATGTTCTGTGGACGGCCAATCCCGACAGAGCGGCGATTTGACCCAAATGATCTGGTCGGTGCCAGAAATCATCGCGACATTGTCGACACTGGTGACGCTGCAAGCAGGCGACATCATTATGACAGGCACACCGGCTGGCGTGGGACCAATTGCGCGCGGTCAGACCTGTCTTTGTGAAATCGAAGGACTAAGCGACGCGTCCGTCACGTTTGAAGCCTAGCCAAAGGCCGCTTTCATCAACTCGCGGGTATAATCGTTCTGCGGCGCATCAAAAATTGCGTCCGCATCGCCTGCTTCGACAACATCCCCGCGTTTCATCACCATCACCTTATGCGACAGTGCGCGCACGACCTTTAGATCGTGTGAGATGAACAGATACGCCAGTTGGTATTTCTGCTGAAGATCACGCAACAATTGCACGATTTGAACCTGCACCGTCATATCCAGCGCCGATGTCGGTTCATCCAGCACCACCAGTTTGGGGCGCAGAATCATCGCACGGGCAATCGCGACCCGCTGACGCTGACCACCCGAAAATTCGTGCGGGTAGCGATCCATCAACGCAGGATCAAGCCCGACTTCGCCCATAATCTCAGCCACCATTTGGCGTGAGGGTTTGCCCGCAGCGGTGCCATGCACAGTCAGCCCCTCGGCAATGATCTGTTCGACCGTCATGCGCGGCGACAGCGATCCGTAGGGGTCCTGAAACACGATCTGCATCTCGGATCGCAAGGGGCGCATGTGGCGATCCGAAAGGCCGTGCAGGTCACGCCCCATAAACACGATCCGCCCCTCGGAGCGGATCAGCCGCATCATCGCCAGCGCCAGTGTTGTTTTGCCAGAACCGGATTCACCGACAATGCCAACAGTTTCCCCGGCCCGAACGCTGAAGTTGGCGTCATTGACTGCTTTCACGTAGCCAGTTGTCCGGCGCAAAAGCCCCGTTTGCAGCGGGAACCAGATTTTAAGGTTCTCTGCCTCGGCCACGATTTTTGCGTGCGGATCAACGGCGATAGGCACACCTGTGCTTTCCGCCTCAAGCAGGGCCCGCGTGTAGGGATGTTGTGGGTTGGCAAAAATTTCGGCGGTGAGGCCGTGTTCGACGATTTCACCATCTTTCATCACGCAGACACGGTCGGCAATTTTGCGCACGATTGTCAGATTATGGGTGATGAACAGCATCGACATATCAAGGTCGCGTTTCAGGTCCGCCAGCAGATCAAGAATTTGCGCCTGAATGGTCACGTCCAGCGCTGTGGTCGGTTCATCCGCGATCAACATTTCCGGCCCGTTGGCCAGCGCCATAGCGATCATCACACGCTGACGTTGCCCACCCGATAACTGATGCGGATAGGCCCCGAGGCGGGACGCGGGTTCGTGGATGCCGACCTGTTCCAGCAAGTCTATGATCCGCACCCGTACAGCATCACCACGCAAACCTTGGTGCAATTCAATGCTTTCGCGCAGCTGTTTTTCAATGGTGTGCAAAGGGTTCAGCGACGTCATCGGTTCTTGAAAGATGAAACTGATGTTGTTGCCGCGCACGCGTTGTAGGTCCTTTTCGGACGCGCCGACCATCTGGGTCCCGTTGTAGGTGATGGACCCGCCAACGGTTGCACTGTCGCCCAGCAGTTGGACCGTGGACAAGGCGGACACCGATTTACCAGACCCCGATTCACCCACAATGGCGACCGTTTCGCCCTTATCGACATGAAACGAAATACCGCGCACGGCGTGGGTCGTTTCCCCGTCTTGGCGGAAATCAACGGTGAGGTTTTGAACGTCAAGAACACGCGCGATCATGAAAATGTCTTTCGCGGATCGAACGCGTCACGCACGCCTTCAAAGATGAATACCAGAAGCGACAGCATGATCGCGAAGGTGAAAAATGCGGTGAAACCCAGCCACGGGGCCTGAAGGTTCTGTTTGGCTTGCAACGTCAATTCGCCCAGTGACGGCGCAGAGGACGGCAATCCAAAGCCCAAGAAGTCGAGCGACGCCAACGTCGCAATCGTACCTGTGATCAGGAAGGGCAACATCGTGACAGTCGCGACCATCGCGTTGGGCAGCATGTGGCGGAACATGATTGTGCGGTCGCTGACGCCCAGCGCTTTGGCTGCGCGGACATATTCAAAATTGCGCGCGCGCAGGAATTCGGCACGCACCACCCCGACCAGTGCTGGCCAGCCAAACAGGATGGTCAGGAAGACCAGCAACCAAAAACTTCGCCCTAAAATCGCGAACAGAATAATGATCACGTAAAGCGACGGGGTTGAGCTCCAAATTTCCAGCAAACGCTGGAAGACAAGGTCGACCCAGCCGCCAAAATAGCCCTGAACAGCGCCTGCGATAATGCCAATGACCGACGCAATGGATGTCACGATAATCGTAAACAGGATCGACAAGCGAAAGCCGTGGATCACCCGCGCAACAACGTCGCGTTTGGTATCATCCGTGCCAAGCCAGTTGTTGCTGTCGGGCGGTGACGGGGCCACGCCGGGAATATCGACGATGGTATTGTAGCTGTAAGGCACCGGCGGCCAGAACAACCAGCCCTTTTGAAACCCGTCATCGTCAATGGCGCCCGTTTGCGCCGCCGCGACCAAGGCTTCGGGATCATCAAAACACGTCTCAAGTCCGCCCGTTTCGATCAGACAGCGCACTTCTATATCTTTGTATTCCGCCTCCGTCGGGAAATCGCCGCCATAGTCCTGTTCGGAATAAAAGCTGAAGATCGGCATGCGGATTTCGCCGCGGTAGCTGACCATAATGGGTTTGTCATTGGCGAGGAATTCCGCAAACAGCGAAGCCCCGAACAGGAACAGGAATATCCACAGCGACCAGTAGGCACGGCGGTTGCGGGTGAAATTCTTCCAGCGCCGTTTGTTCAGCGGCGACAGGGCGAAACGGCCCTTTTTCGGGGGGGGTGGCATGGCGGTTTGCATGGCTATCCCCGTTTCTCAAAGTCGATGCGCGGATCGATCAGCACGTATGTGATGTCTGTCAGAATACCAACGACAAGCCCCATTAGGGAGAATGCGAACAGCGTGCCGAACATGACCGGATAGTCGCGTTGCAACGTCGCCTCAAACCCGAGGCGGCCCAATCCGTCCAGCGAAAACAGCGTTTCAATGATCAACGAGCCACCAAAGAACACACCGATGAACAGCGCCGGAAAGCCCGAGATCACGATCAACATCGCGTTGCGAAACACGTGACCGTACAGCACGCGGGATTCTGACAGGCCCTTGGCCTTGGCGGTGATGACGTACTGCTTTTTGATTTCGTCCAAGAAGCTGTTTTTGGTCAGCAACGTCAAAGTGGCAAAGGCCGAAATGGTCGATGCCAGAACGGGCAGTGCGATGTGATGGAAATAGTCCTTGATCTGACCCCACGTGCTTAACTGGTCAAAGTCCGACGACGTCAATCCACGTAGCGGGAACAGGCGGATACAGGTCGGATTGTAGTCGTACATCCACCACAGGAGCGAATTTCCGTTCAGCCAATCCGACAGATACGGAAAGCGGAAACAATTGTTGGACGCAAACAGCACGATCAGCAGGATTGCGAACAAGAACCCCGGGATCGCGTAGCCGACGATAATGGCCGCAGACGTCCATGTGTCAAACGACGTGCCATCGCGCACAGCCTTGCGGATGCCCAGCGGGATGGAGATCATGTAGGCAATCAACGTGGACCACAGGCCCAGCGTGATCGACACCGGCATCTTTTCAAGGACGAGGTCCACAACAGACACAGACCGGAAATAGCTGTCGCCAAAATCAAAGCGCATATAGTCCCACATCATCAGGAAAAAACGTTCCAGCGCGGGAATCGGCACGGGATTACATTCAGCCGCCCGCAGATCGGGTTCGCCAGTATATCCAGCGTCACAGACAATGCGCGCAAAGTTGAATTCTACCTGAAGCTCATCGAGGAATTCTTGCGGCAATCCACGCGACGCGACGCTGTCACCGCTGTCGCTTTCAAGAATTTCTGATCCGCCGCCGCTGATGCCTTCAAAGACGTCACCGCCACCTTCCATTTGGGCAATAATCTGGTCAATCGGCCCGCCGGGGACAAATTGGATCAGCACAAAATTGATGATCATGATCCCGAGCAGTGTCGGGATCACCAGCAACAATCGTTTAAAAATATAGGCGCCCATTTAGTGCGTGGCCTTTGTTGGTCTTATTGCCATCAGTCCGTCCGCTTAAAACGCGCCGGCTGCTTTTAATTCTTCTGCTCTGTCAGCGTTGTACCACCAGAATGAAAGGTTGCCCAACGCGAAAGGCGGCAGCGGGTCGGGGTATTCGTACATGTCGTAATAGGCGACGGAATGAACCGATTTGTACCATTGTGGCACCCAGAACCCTTCGGCGCGCAGAACGCGGTCCAGCGCGTGGGTCCCATTTGTCATGTCTTCAAGGCTTTCGGCGTTGATCACGATTGTCATAAGTCGATCTATCGCCTCGTTTTGCAGGCCCATCAGATTGCGGGAACTGTCAGCTGCGGTTTCTGAGGCAAACCACTGGCGCATGCTGGTGCCGGGTTCAAACCCTTGGGTCATCGTATGGGTGATCATGTCAAATTCAGATGGCGCATTAAGGCGTTCCACATACTGGGCAAAATCCACCCGATCCAGCGACGCATCTACGCCGAGGCGTTGCAAGTTTTCGATATAGGGGTTGATGATGCGGTCAAATGACGGGGACGCAGTCAGGAATTCGACCGAAAGGGTTTGGCCATCCTTGCGGCGTATTCCATCATCGCCCGCAATCCAGCCAGCACCGGCCAAAAGATCGGACGCTAGACGCAGATTGGCGCGGTCAGTCGGTCGGCGAGCATCCGATGTAGGCGACAGGACCGCCTCATCCGTCAGGATAGACGGGTTGAGAAGTCCGTCGTCAACGAGGGGTTGCAGCAGCGCCAACTCGCCCGCCGACGGGACGCCGCGCGCTTGTAAATCAGAGTTCTGCCAGAATGAATCAACACGGTCATATAGCCCGTAAAACAACGTCTCGTTTGACCACTCGAAGTTGAACATCAGGCGGATCGCCTCGCGGACGGCGGGGTCTTGGAATTTTGGATCGCGTAGGTTGAAGATGAACGCTTGCGCCGATCCAATGGACCCGTCGGGCAGTTCTTCTTTGCGCACCCATCCATTTTCAATTGACGGAAACTCATACCCCGTGGCCCATTGCAGCGAAGAATTTTCATTGCGGAACGTGTACTCACCCGCTTTGAACGCTTCAAACGCAGCCGCGGAATCCGTGAAATATTCATAGCGAATGGTGTCAAAATTCGCCTGACCGATACTGAGGGGATGTGTCGCGCCCCACCAATCAGAGTCGCGTGCATAAATAACCTGTCGGTTGGTGTCGAAACTGTCGATCACATAGGCGCCGGTCCCCAGGAACGGCACATCGGTGCTTTCGTCCAGGCGCGCGCCGGTTTCTTCGAACCATGCTTTGGAGAAGACTGTTGTGCCACCCGCAAAGCCGATGACATCACGGCGCGGCGCGTCCGGTGTGAAAAAGAATTTGACGCGGTAGGTGTCCAGCACTTCGACCCCGTCAAGGTAATCGGACACCACGGCCACGTATTCCGGCAGCCCTTGGGTCATGAACAAATTGTGGGTGAACGCCACGTCTTCGGCGGTCATCGGGGTGCCGTCGGCAAAGGTGATGTCGTCGCGCAGATTGAAGATGACCCAATCCATACTTTCGGGGTATTCCAATGTCGTGCACATATAGCAGTAGAACCCGTATGGATCGTCTGCCGTGGCGGTCATAATGCTTTCGAACAACAGCGTCGTGCCAGCCGCAGCAGCCCCTTCGCGGGTAAAGTTGTTGAACGTGTCAAACGTCCCTTGGGTTGACACACTCATCTCGCCGCCTTTGGGGGCGTCAGGGTTCACGTAGTCCAGATGTGCCATGTCGGCGCCGTACTTCAGCTCTCCGAAGTTTGTGTAGCCATGCGAGGTGATGATGGTTTCATGGCTGTCTGCCCGCACGAGAGTTGCCGCACCCATGGCCAAAACCGACCCCGCAAGCATCAGCGCCCATTTCGATATGCCACGTTCGGTTTCGCCTACAGATTGCGCTCGTGTGGCGGCTTTGGCGGCATGGCGCTGGGTCTGGGTCATCGGGCACTCCTGAAAATCGGCGAATTCGCTTATTTTAAGGTAGAGCGCGGACTGGCGAACATTCAAGTTGAGAATGCGTGACTTCGTCGTGATCAAGAGGATTAGCTACGTCCTGAAACGCAAAAGGCCGCCACGGACGCGGCGGCCTTCGCGAATTTCCAGCTTGGCGTTTAGTCGTCGAGGCTGTCGAGATACGCGATCAGGTTTGCGCGATCTTCGATTTTACGCATGCCGTTGTAACTCATCGCGGTGCCTGGCGCGTAACCCTTTGGGTTTTCGAGGAAGGCGTTCAGCTGTTCAGGTGTCCAAACATCGTTAACGGCAATAAGCGCGCCTGAGTAACCAAAGCCTACAGCTGCAGCGACATCGCGACCGACAACACCATAAAGATATGGGCCAGTTCCGTTTTCGCCAGCTTCAAGTTTGTGACAGGCAGAACACGCGCGCCACTGTCCTTCGCCCGCGGCTGCATCAGCCAATGCGTAGACTTCTTCAAACGGCGGGCCGGCGTCGACAACGACGTCAACCGAGTCAGCGCCCTCAACGGGGATGACATAGGCCTGTTCGTCACCGCCGTGACCGCCCGCATGATAAATCGTCTCAGCTGCCCAGCTACCAAGCATAAAAACCAATAATGTGCCGCATAGTGCGCCCAGAATTTTGGTCATTTTCATTGTGTCGAACATGTCGCGTTCCAATTTCTTCCTGATTCAGCAATCATCTATCCGCTTCCCCCTCCAATGATCAAGGTGTAGCACCGCGACCAAATGCCCATTTTTTGCATGGCGTGTGGTCATGGGGGCAAAAAGCGGGTGCCCCAGATGACCAAACGCATTGCATTTCAAGGTGAACCGGGCGCCTACGGGCACCAAGCCTGTGTCGAGGCCCGCCCCGATTATGAACCGCTGCCTTGCCCCACATTTGAGGCGGCAATCGAGGCTGTTCGCCTAGGTCACGCAGATCTAGGCATGATCGCCGTCGAAAACTCCACGTATGGACGTGTGGGCGACGTTCACACGTTGCTCCCCGAAAGTGGGCTTCATATCGTTGATGAGGCCTTTGTCCGGGTCCATATTAATCTGCTTGGCAAGCCAGGGGCGCAACTAAACCAGATCCGGTCCGCCGCAGGTCATGTTGTGATCCTTCCCCAGTGCGGAAAATTTTTACGCAACCACGGCATTGCGCCTGTGACCAGTTCCGACAACGCGCGTGCTGCAATGGATGTGGCCGCTGGTGAAGACATGACCGCCGGTGCGTTGGCGTCTGAAATGGCTGCGAAAATCTACGAGCTTGATATTTTGGCGCACCACATCGAAGACCACGACCGCAACACGACGCGGTTCCTGATCATGTCACGCGACCCCGACCTGAATCGGCGGGGCAAGCATGGCATGGTCACAAGCTTTGTCTTCCGTGTGCGCAATATTCCTGCCGCGCTTTACAAGGCGATGGGTGGATTTGCGACCAATGGCGTCAACATGACCAAGCTGGAAAGCTATATGGTCGGCGGGCAGTTCACCGCGACGCAGTTTTACGCTGAGGTCGAAGGCCATCCCGACGACCGCAATGTTCAACGCGCAATGGATGAGTTGGATTATTTCACCGACCACATTCGACTGATGGGCGTGTTCCCCGCAGCGCCACGTCGGCACGAAAAAGCAAAGCCCTAGCCGAAGAAACGGGTTTCAACGTCTTTCGCAAAGCCTGACACAATGGTTTTAAAACGTTCCTGATTTTTCTGGCGCGCAAACTTCACCGACTGAAACAGCAGTTTTGCCGGTATGGTTTTTGCCTTGGCGACGGCCTTGACGTTTAAACGCGTGCGGGCACGACTAAGGGCGACCAGATCGATCACCATCGTCGCATCCGCGCTTTTGGATGTAATTTCAAACGTCAAGCCATTGGGCTTATCGACCTCGACGATTTCGGCCATGACACTTCGTTCAGCGCCGCGCAGCAGAAATTTTACACGCCATTTTGTGCCAACGACCGCCGCATCGCCGCCTGCGATCCGTTCAACATCGCCCCCCCGACGCATAATTGAGCGCTCAAAATTTGCAAAATTGGTGACCTGATCAAATACGTAGTCAATTGGTGCTTCTATATCGTCGCGCGTCGTAAATTCCATGATGTACTGCCCAGTCTTCGACCATGTCGGTCCGTTACTCGTTTTTTTCCTTAATCTAACGTATCCGCCAACCAGTTCTCTAGCAAAAAATGCGCGATTGCGCCATTTCGGGCCGGCTGTATCGTAGGGTGCTCACCTCTGGCGGCTTGTTCCATCTCGACGCGACTAACCCAACGCGCATCTTCAAGCTCAATCGGGTCCAGCGTGATGTCATGTGACGTCGCCAAACCGTAGCAGCCAATCATCAACGACGACGGAAAGGCCCAAGGTTGGCTGGCCAGATACGTCACCTCGCCGACTGTGATCCCTGCCTCCTCAAAAACTTCTCGGCGCACGGCGGCCTCAATGGTTTCGCCCGGCTCTACGAATCCGGCGAGCAGGGAATACATGCCCTCCGGCCAGCCTGGCGACCGGCCAACGAGGACATCGTCACCGGACACGATCAACATGATCACCACCGGATCGGTGCGTGGAAAATGAAATGTGCCGCACGCTGGGCAAACGCGTCGCCAGCCCGCATCCGCTGCTGCGCTTCGGGTCCCGCAGGCCGAACAAAACTTGTGGCTGTCGTGCCAGCCCAGAACAGCGCGGGCCGTTGCTGCAAGTTCGGCGTCGCGTGGCGTGAGGGCCGTCATGATGCCGCGCAGTTCGGCAAAAACGGCCTCACCGGTGGCGGGATGTTGCTGCAACGTCGGGTCCAGAAATGTGTTCATGTCGTCGTCTTCAGACAACACAGGGTCCCAGTCCGACAAGGACACCGCAAAGACGGGGCCGTCGTCATCAAGGCCAAGGAAAATCCGAGCATCGCCAGCATCAGCCGTGACCGGATGATCAAGCGGCAGACGTGCCAACGCACCGCCGATGCGGTCCAACAGCAGCTTGCCGCGCCACAAAATAATCGTGCGCGCCGCAGGATCAGCCGCAGCTTCCTCGATATTCCCGCGCATGTGGGCGGCCCGATCCAGACCGGACCCACCGAACGTAACTGTTTCTGCATTTTTCATAGGCCAACCGATGCCATGTCACACAACCGGGTGCAATCCATCTGGCCCTTGCGCGACGGACTATGTGGTCCTATATCAGCGATTGAGGGGTTGGCGCGGGCAAGTGCCTCGCCAACCTGGTCAGGTCCGGAAGGAAGCAGCCACAACGAGCCCCACTTGGGTCGATGTCCAACCTCTCACTTACCGCGAAAATGCTTTTGCATTTTTGCGCAGAACGATAGAGCGAAAGCAACGCTTTTGCGGAATCGTTCAATAGGATAAACGCTCTTTCATGAACACAACTCTCAAAACCCTCGGCTGGGGCCCGCATTTCGCGCGTCAGGCTGTGCTCGACCCTGACGGCGATCCGCCCAGCCACCCGGTTCGCGTTGCAGCCGTGCACCGTTCCCGTCTTGATGGATTTTCCGCAGACGGCCCCATATCTTTGTCGCCGGTTGTCGCCGCTGGCCTTTATGCGGTTGGCGACTGGGTGATCGCCACAGGGGCCGCAGCGTCCGCACCGCTGGAACGCACCACAGAAATCACCCGACGCGCGGCTGGCGAAGAGTCCAAGCCGCAACTGATCGCCGCAAATGTCGACACGCTGGGCATCGTGACCAGCTGCAACGCCGATTTCAACGTCGCGCGGCTGGAACGCTATTTAGCCATGTGCGCCGCATCAGGCTGTTTGCCGCTGGTGATCCTGACCAAAGCAGATCAATGCGACGACCCAGCCGACTACGTCAAACAGGCGGAAAAACTGTCGCCGATGCTGAGCGCGATTGCGGTGAATGCAACGGACGATGAAGACGTCAAACGGCTGAACCCTTGGTGCAGCGACGGGCAAACCTTGGCCTTGGTCGGATCATCTGGCGTCGGAAAAACGACGATCCAGAACCGCCTGACGGATGTCATCGACACCACGCAAGACATTCGCGCTGGCGACGCCAAGGGCCGCCATACGACAACAAATCGCAACCTGCGCGCGACATTTGCAGGCGGGTGGTTGATCGACACACCGGGCATGCGCGAATTGCGACTGGTCGACGCCGAAGCGGGCGTGGATGAGGTTTTTGGCGACATCACCGAACTGGCCGCGTTGTGCAAATTCAACGACTGCGCCCATGTGACCGAACCGGGCTGCGCCATTCGCGCGGCGATTGCGGCGGGTGATCTGGACACGGACCGGATTGAGCGCTGGCGCAAGCTGGAGAAAGAGAACCGGTTCAACACGGCAACGGTTGGTGAAAACCGTGGCCACCTCAAGCGGCTTCAAAAGATGTATGACGAAGGTCAGGCGCGCGGCAAAGCTAAGCGGAAGACCTGATTGCCCATCGCCGCTGGGCATCAGTTTCCACAGCACAGGGCCGCGTTTTGCGCAGACGTTCCAGTGCTGCGTCCGGGGCTTCGCCCGCTTCGATCATCAACCGCAACGCCGCCATACCAGACCGCCCACAGCCGCCAAAACAATGGGTCAGAATCTTGCCACCCCGCGCCAAGGTATCTGCGCTGAACGTTGAAACCTCGTTCCAAGCGCTGGCGACATTCGCATCCGGCGCACCAAAATCTACAATTGGCAGATGGCGCCACGCCACCCCGACCGCCGCAAGGTCGTCGCCAAAACCAGACGCGCCCATGCGGTCCAGTTCACTTTGTGTCGTCATGCTCAGCACAAGGTCCGGACGCCAGTGCAGAATGGTCGACAAATCAGCCTCGTATGATCCCGACCGTCCCGGGATCGGGGACAGCGCGACCTGCCCTGCCCCCACATCCAGCGGATAGATGGCAAATTCAGAAGATCCCATGTTCCACCACCTGTCCCGGCATACGTTCAGCCCATTGTTGCAAGAACGCACGGATTTCCAGTGAACCGGACGCGTCGATTGCGCGGCGTGGCAAGGCAACACCGTGTTCCATGGCGATGCGCAAACACCCGATGTAATCACCACCCGCCCGCTGTGGATTGTGATCCGCCCCGTGCAGAATGGTCGACAGCAACGTACCACCATGCGTGTTCACATGGGATAAATCGGGCCGCAGCGACATGAAATAGCTCATCACATCAGGCAACCCGTTCCAGCCAGCAGCCTGCACCGGCGTCACACCGTCTCCGTCAGCGTGGTCCCATTCCAGCCCAATCGCGACGAGCGCCTTTAGGTGCGGCAGCTTGTCCGGCAGATGCAATATTTCGCGCAAGATGCCACGGTATTGCGCAGGCAGCTTGTCAGTGTCGATAAACCCGTCGCCCACTTGGCCTTTGGCGGCTTGTGCCAACATCTGTTCCATATCTGTCAATGGCGTCGCCTGCCCCAATGCGTCAAGCCGCGCGACAAGGTCGGCATTCCCAAAGACAGCTGCGAAAGCGTACGCACTGTGTCCATGCCACGACGCAGTGGCGTCAGCCCCACCTTCCAGCAAAAGATCAAGAACAGCGCCGCTGTTCATGCGCCGCGCCGCTTGGTGCAATGCGGGAATGCCACGCCGCGGTTTGGTGTTCGTCGTATCGGCATCAGCCCCCTCATTGGGGTTAGCATTGCCGTCCAGCAGCAGCCCGACCATTTCGGCATTGTCGAAATCGAGCGCGCGGGCCAACGCGTTTGTGCCCTTGGGGTCAGCGCCATGACGCAACAACAATCGCAGCCCATCAGCGTGGCCCAATTCGGTCGCGTGATACAGGCTTTCGCCATCGTTGGGATCAGCGGCCACGCCGCCAAGTCCATGTGTCCTGCGTGACCCAGTGCACAATAAAGCGGCGACAGTTGTCCGCCCGCATGTTTACTCCCCGCGTTCACGTCAGCCCCGTTTACAACCAACATTTCGACAATTGCGATTGCGTCGTCGGCCTTGTCTGGCCAGACAGTGAACATGCGCGATCTGCACAGATGCACAAGCGGCAAGACCGGCCCAGCGGCAGTGACAGCGCAGGTCGGATCATCACGCAGCATCGCCCCAACTGCTTGCACATCATAAAGCGCGCACAGCAGGCCAAAATGACCAGCCGCCAGATCTTGGGTATCTTCGATCAAACGTTGCACAACGCCCGTCTGGCCGTGGTGCAGCGCGATTTTTAGGCGTTGCAGTTT
>JAGGNB010000077.1 GCA_017886375.1 Octadecabacter sp. | reverse complement strand
CGATACCAGTGACTGAAGGCCTGACATCGGCGTCCCTTAGGGCGGCGAGCGGACCAATCCCTACAGATTTATCGTCTCCCCAAACTTTTAACGGGGGCACGGCCTCCTTAACGGAGGTCCGGCCATGCTGATCCTTGAATGCCCCTACTGCGGGGTTCACGCCGACGAAACCGAACTGCACGCTGGCGGCGAAGCACATTTGAAACGCTTTGGGCCGGGGTCAGACGACGAAGCCTTTGAAGGCTATTTGTTCATGCGCGAAAACCCCAAGGGCGTGCATCTGGAACGTTGGCGGCACAGCTTTGGGTGCGGCAAGTGGTTTCACGCGGCGCGCTGTACGATGACGTTGGAGGTGTTTGGCACCTACAGCGCGCAGTCGTTAGAGCCACCCAAAGAGTTGGTAGATAAAATCAAAGCCAAGCGTCCCGAGTGGAGCTGGCGTGAATTCGGGGGGGCCGCGACATGAGCACGCGACTGGGAAAAACTGTTTTTGGCGGTGGCCGTCTGGTCAACCGCGACCACGCTGTCAGCTTCACGTTCAACGGCAAAACGATGCATGGGTTTGAAGGCGATACGCTGGCGTCGGGTTTGCTTGCCAATGATCAAATGCTGGTCGGTCGGTCGTTCAAATATCACCGTCCGCGCGGCATTGTGGCATCCGGTGCAGAAGAACCAAACGGCTTGGTCAATCTTGGCGTTGGCGGGCATTTTGAACCCAACCAACGGGTGACGACGCAGGATCTGTTCGACGGGCTTGAAGCGTCATCGCAAAACCATTGGCCGTCATTGGAATTTGATGTGGGCGCGGTGAACGCCAAGCTGGGGCGTTTTATGCCCGCTGGCTTCTATTACAAGATGTTCATCCATCCGCGCCCGATGTGGAAGCACGTCTATGAGCCGATTATTCGCCATGCTGCTGGCCTTGGCAAAGCGCCCAAAGATCGCGACGCGGATATCTATGAGCACTTCTATGCCCATGTGGACGTTATGGTTGTTGGCGGCGGCATCGCGGGCCTGTCTGCGGCATTGGCTGCGGGCCGCGCTGGCGCACGGACCCTGCTGGTTGAACAGACCGCCCATTGGGGTGGTCGCGCGCCCGTTGATGGTGCGCAGATCGATGGGGTGGACGCTGATGAATGGGTTAAGAACGCCCTGCAAGATCTTGAAAATATGGATAATGTTACTGTCGTAGCCCGTTGCATGGGGGCTGGTGTCTACGATCACGGCTATGCACTGGCATACGAACGACTGACCGACCATCTGAGCGAAAAAACTGGACCGCGGCATCGGTTGTGGCGCATTCGCGCCAAACAAATCGTGACAGCAACCGGCGCGATTGAACGGCCCTTGTCGTTTGCAGGAAACGATATTCCAGGCGTTATGCTGGCGTCTGCCGTGCGTGATTATGCCGTAAATTTTGGCACATCTGTCGGGGACCGCACCGTTGTCGTCACCAACAATGACGACGCCTACCGCACTGCGATCGCGATGAAACAGGCGGGTCTTGATGTTCCTGCCATTATCGATGCGCGTTTGGCGGCCGGACCATTGGCGAGCGAGGCAGCCGCACTTGGCATTCGGATTTTGTACGGCAAAGCCATCAGTTCGGTCCACGGTGGCAAGCGTGTCACTGGCGTCGCGATCTGTTCGCAAGCGGGCGAAGGCGGCGGTGTGCTGGAAGAAGTCGATTGTGACGCCGTGGCGATGTCGGGCGGCTGGTCGCCAGTGGTGCATTTGTGGTCCCATTGCGGCGGTAAATTGATCTGGGACGAGGGCCAAAGCCATTTCCGCCCCGATCCATCGCGCCCACCACTGGGCGCTGACGGGACCGGTTTTGTGTCAACGGCTGGCATCGCCCACGGCGCCATGACCACCCGCGATTGTCTGGTGAATGGCCACGATGCCGGTGTTGCTGCGGCAAAACTGGCAGGTGCCACGGGCAAAGCTGGCAAAGCGGCAAAAGGCGACGCGCCAGTCGAGGCCGCGATGATGCCGGTGTGGATCATGCCGCAGGGGGCGGGGTACAAACTCCGCTCAAAGATGTGGCTGGATTATCAGAACGACGTCAAAGTCAGCGACGTGCAATTGGCCGCGCAAGAAGGCTATGAAAGCGTTGAGCACACCAAGCGATACACCACGCTTGGCATGGCAACGGATCAGGGTAAGCTGAGCAACATCAACGGATTGGCAGTGTTGTCGGACGCGTTGGGGCAGGCGATCCCTGCAACCGGCACGACGACATTCCGCCCGCCTTATACGCCGATTTCCCTTGGTTCTATTGGCGGCGAAGCGCGCGGCGATTTGTTCCAGCCGTTGCGCAAGACGCCGATACACGCGTGGTCCGACAAGAACGGGGCCTACTGGGAACCTGTCGGTCAGTGGCGCCGTGTCTACACCTATCAGCGCGACGATGAGAGCATCGAGGATGCGGTCAACCGTGAGGTCAAGAACACCCGCGACAACCTTGGCCTGCTGGATGCATCAACGCTGGGTAAGCTGATTGTCAAAGGCCCCGATGCGGGCAAATTCCTTGATATGATGTACACCAATATGATGTCGACGCTGCCTGTCGGCAAATGTCGCTACGGTTTGATGTGTGGTGAAAACGGGTTCCTGAGCGATGACGGTGTCGTTGCACGCATGGATGACGACACGTGGCTGTGCCACACGACCACTGGTGGCGCTGACACGGTGCATGCGCATATGGAAGAATGGTTGCAGACCGAATGGTGGGACTGGAACGTCTACGTCGCCAATGTGACCGAACAATACGCGCAGGTCGCCGTTGTCGGCCCGAACGCGCGTAAGGTGTTGGAAAAGCTGGGTGGAATGGATGTGAGCGCCGAGGCGTTGCCGTTTATGCAGTGGGCCAACGGAGACATCGGCGGGTTCAAATGCCGCGCCTTTCGTATCTCGTTCTCCGGCGAATTGTCCTATGAAATCGCTGTGAAAGCCAGCGAAGGCGCGGCGTTCTGGGACGCGCTATATGAAGCCGGTCAGGAATTCGGGATCATGCCCTACGGCACCGAATGTCTTCACGTCCTGCGCGCTGAAAAGGGCTTTATCATGATCGGCGACGAAACCGACGGCACAGTCATCCCGCAAGACCTTGGACTGTCATGGGCGATTTCCAAAAAGAAAGAGGACTTCTTGGGTAAGCGAGGCCAGTTGCGCAGTCACATGGTTGATCCGAACCGTTGGAAACTGGTCGGACTGGAGAGCACGGACAAATCGGTCATTCCAGACGGGGCCTATGCCGTTGCAGACGGCAAAAATGCGAACGGGCAGCGCAATACCCAAGGGCGCATCACGTCGACGTATTATTCCGCGAACTTGGAACGTGGCATTGCGATGGGGCTGGTTCACAATGGCCCGGATCGTATGGGTGAGGTGATTACCTTCCCGAAAATCGATGGCACGGAAGTTCAGGCCAAGATTGTGAATGCGGTTTTCTATGACCCAACCGGGGAGAAGCAGAATGTCTGATTTGGCACAGGTAACGCGCGTCACGGCGCGCGGAATGATCACGCTGCGTGGCGATTTGACCAGTGCATTGATGAAGAAGGCCGTCAAAGCATTAACGGGGCAGGCGATGCCAACGTCGGGCCAGTTTTTTGGCGACGCGACATCGGGTGTCGCATGGATGTCGCCAGATGAATTGCTGCTGATCGTGCCCTACGTTGATGTGGCGAAAAGCGTGGCGCAGATAGATGAAACATTGAAAGGCCAGCATTATTTGGCCGCCGATGTGTCTGATGCGCGGTCAATGTTCAGCGTGCAGGGCGTCGATGCGAACGAGGTTCTAGCCCGTCTGTGTCCTGTCGATCTGCACGTCGACAGCTTTGCCGTCGGCGACTTTCGCCGTTCGCGCATGGCGCAGGTGGCGGCGGCGTTCTGGCGGCACGATTCAGGATTCGATGTGATCTGTTTCCGTTCGGTCGCAGATTACGCCTATGGGGTGCTGAACCACGCGGCACAGGGGGAACCGATCGGCGCCTTGACGTGACAATTTCGCCAATCCAGTACGATTGTCACGCCTTCTGATACGATCTGCCACATATCAGTCTTATCTGCATCCGTTTCCTTTTGCTGAATCCGGCAGCGTAAGGACGGGGCAGCTATAGATGACGAGGCACCCAATGCGGCCGTTTTTCGAGCAACACCACTACGATTACCGCCCCATCACGATGGTGGGTCCGAAATATATCCCCCAATATGTGACGGATTTCGTGCGCTGGCATGATGGATGTCTTTAACCGACGACGAATGTGCGCAGCGGCAACGATTACATGACCGTCGCGAGCGCGTTGGACAAGATTCCTTTACGCGACTACATCCTGAGCCGTCTGGCCAATCAGGTCGGATCTGCAAAAGTAGTGAGGGTGTGGGACAGGGACCTTGGTGTTGATTTCGACGGTGTGCTGCGCGGTGTCTATTGCCTCAAGGCCAATCACGACAGCCGCTATCACGCGCGCATCGCTCTGCCATGCACTGACGAGGAATTAGCGCACGCCCGCAATGAGGCGAACCGCTGGCTGGCCAGCACCTATGGCGAATTTTCATGCCAGTGGTGGTATGGGCTGATCGATCGCAAGGTCTTTCTAAAAGAGAGCCTGACCGGGCAAGACGCCGTTGGCCCGCTTGACGATTACAGGTTCCACATCATCAACGGCAAAGCGGCGTTCTTGCAGCTGGACGTCGGCCTTGGCGCCCAAGAACGCCACAATCCGATCCATGACGAGAACCTGAATTACTTGCCCTGCGAGTCCGTGCGCGACAAGCTGCACGAGGCCGAATTGCCCGCACTAGCAGGGCGCGCACAGGAAATTGAAATCGAGCTGGGTCGAAATACCAGTATTGCCGCGTCGATCTTTACGTGAAGGATCAGTCGTTTTTGCTGGGCGAACTCACGTTCCTGCCCAACGCTGTGCGACGCAAGGTGCAATCGAGCGAATTTGACGACTACATCTGTTCGTTCTGGCAGGGCAATATGCCTGAACCCACCCGAATTGAATAGCGATGTCTTTTGCGGATAAACAATCGTTCACCCAATCGGAATTCTCCGCATAGTCGTGCGGTTTCAGCGCAGAGACCTAGCGATCGGCATAGATTTAAACAATCTCGCAGGGTAGCTTCGTGACCCACTGTGCCTTTTTACCTGACGTGGCATGCACAGCCATAGTATAAAAACTCTGGTATTGCTTCGGTTGCTGCGTCTCATTCGTAACGGTCTCTGGGCACTCAATGACCCATGAATGGGCTTGCGCGGTCTGGATGCATGACACAGGTTTTGATGTGGTGTGTTTCCAATCGGTCGACGGTTACGCCCATGACCTGTTGACGCAGGCTGCGAAAAACGCGACGGGAACCGGAGTCCTCGCCTAATATCTGTGACTTATTCACAGCAAGGCCTGTGATGCGCAAACCGTACCTTTTGATTTGGCATTCTGGTGTGTAACAATCCAAAAAAGAGAGCAATTTTAAGGTTCCCCGCAATGCGCATCACATCCATCACACCGATGAAAGACGAGGCTCCGTTTATTCTGGAATGGATCGCCTATCACCAGTTGATTGGCGTCAACGATATGATCGTTTTCAGCAACGATTGCACGGATGGGACCGACATGATGTTGGAACGTCTGGATGAGTTGGGGATCGTGCGGCATCTGACGAACCCTTCGGTGTTCAACAAAAGAACCGAACACCATCGGCAGGCGACTAGATACGTCAACACACTTGCGCGTCTAAAGCGGTCTGATTGGGTGGTGAGTTTCGATCTAGACGAATTCATCTGTGTGAACGTTGGCGAGGGAACATTGCAGGACTTGTTTGCTGCGGTGGACGGGGCGAACGTCATCACAATGAATCAGGAACATTTCGGATCAGGGGGCTTGGACGCCTATGAAGACAAACTGGTGATAGACCAGTTCGAATACGGCTGGGCCTATGAGCGTAGTTATAGCGGTAAAACGGCACAGCGCGGCACAAAGTCGCTGACGCATAAATCCGCGAATGCAGTGTATTATGCCAATCACTCACCGCGCGTAGGCGAAGCTGATCTTCCTGGCGTCAAATATGTAAATGGCAGTGGGGCCCCGTTGGACAGTCAGTGGCTGTTGGAAGACGTTAAAGTGCTTCCTGCACCTTATTACGGTTACGATCTGGTCCAGCTGAACCATTATGTCATCAAAGCCGCTGAAAGCTTTCTGGTGCAGGTCGATCGCGGGCATGCCAACGACGCAAGCCGCGATATCGATTTTAAGTATTGGCGCAAACACGACAACAACCATGTCCATGATACACGTATCCAGCGTTGGTCTGAACGCGTCACGCAGGCCGTGGCGCAATTGCGCAAGGACCCCGAATTGGACGCGTTACACATCAGTGCCGTGAAGCATCACAAAGACCGCATTGCAGCGCTTCTGGATGACCCTGAAAGCAGCGAACTATATCGCCGCGTGCGTCGCCATAATCTCGAAAACCCTGGTATTGTTCCGGTTACTACGTCTGATCCTTAACGGTCACAGGGCACTCCATGACCCATGAATCGTCGTCCGCGTAGCCCAGAGTCTTTAGCGCGGGACCGTATTGATCGGCGTAGATTTCCGCCAGCGCACGGGGCATTTGTGTTTTCCACTGCGCGACGGATCCGGACGTAATGTGCAGCGCATGCTGCTCGCCGAGGTTTTCTTCCTGAGCGACGCCACCAAACAGGCTGTGCAGCCAAAAACTATGGACCGCGCGATCGATGTCGATGCCTTCAATGGCAAAGTCAGTCAGAATGGCGCGAAACTGAGCGCAGTCGACGTCGACGATCATGTCCTCATATCGCACGTCGACGGTGTTTGGCCCCGTGCGGTCCCACGCCAACATTTCGGCCACAGTTTGGGCGTGTTTATTGTGCATTTCAAACAGCCATCGGTCCATGTCGGTGGGCAATGCGTTCAGGTGGTCCTGATAGGTGCGTCCGCCAAGATCATCCCGCGCCTGCGCGAGAAAATTTTCGCGCCCAAGCGGGGCTTTTCGATGATACCGCATCCCCGATAATAACACGTCACGCGGATCACGGATCATGTGCAGAAAACGGGCATGGGGGAGGGCACGCAGTTCCGCGGGAAACGTGCTTTGCCAACTCACGATGATCTGTGGACCAGACGTCGCAGCCTTCTTTAACTTGGCAGCGCGGTTGCACTGCATCAGGGGCACATCTTGATCGCGCTTTATCTCGTGTAGGACGCGGCGCATCCAGACTGTTCCGGTTTTATGGTGGGTGCCGACACAAAGGAAACGAGCCGACACTACGTCGCTTCCTTCATCTTTGCAAAATGTCCTGTGTCGATGAACGTGCGAAATTCGGCCACGGTCAGCTGGTAGTCCAACACGCGCTGCGAGCAATCCGCGCAGGCACGCGACAGGGCCGCGAGGTCGCCGTCTTCCAACCATTCGTCCATTTGCGCGCGAATGCCGGTGGTCGGGATCGTCGTGTCCTCAATAGTGTTGATGTCGTATTTGTCCCAATATTCCATGTCGATACGGTCTTTGTTCTTGGAATTGGCCGTGCCGCGCAGGCGTTTCAGCAGGAAATCTTCACGGGATTTGATTGCGTAGTGGTTCACTTGCGCAAATTTATTGGTGACGTTTTCTTCGTTTCCGCGCCATCCTTTGTGCAGGTATTTGTCGCCCATTGGCTGCCCTGCGGCATTTGTCCATGTGACCATGCCATCGACAACTTCGACTTCTTTATCGAACTTGGGGCGATGTACGCCGAAAAAGCTGAATTGAGCGGGGCGGAACAAAGTTTTGAACCCCCAAACGAGGCCGTTTTCAGGATCATCAAAGCTGGAACCACGGGTGAAACGTTCGCTGACCAAATCGGTCGACATCTTGGATTGGCCTTGGCTGCCCATCAAACGCCAGTTGATTGAGATCGCGTCGGGCGCACCGCAGGCCTCGATCAAGGCATCGATTGATCGGTCGCCAACATGGATATTCAAGAATTCATCGGCGTCCACAATCAGGACCCATTCAGCGTTTTTTACCCAATCCATTTTGTTGGCGCGCGAATAGGCCGCGCGTTGCGGATCCATACGGGGGCCAAGCGGATTGTCGAAATGTTTTATCACACCCATCTGGTCAAGCCGGTTCAGCATCAGGTTGGTGCCATCAGTGCAATCGTTTGAAAAGATGCAGAAATCATCGATACCGATGGACTTGTGATAGGCCAACCATTCAAGCAGATATGGCCCCTCGTTTTTCATCGTAGAGACAAGAACCTTACGGCCGTTGGTCTGCGCTTTGATCATGACTTGACTGCCTTGTTTGAGAGGGGTCGTTTGAGAGTTTTTTTTTGACACCTTTTCGATCAGCGCGTTTGCGGCCATCGTGGCGTCTTCGCGGCTCGTGCGCGTGTCATGATCTTCTTGTGTTGGCGTGTCGGAGGGGTCTTCTCCTTTCGCGTGCGCGATAAGCGCACTGCGGCTGGACCCTTTGGATGCGGTGCGCAGGGAATCTATGAAATCACGGATGTCATCGTGCAGCACACCTGCCAGTTTCATACGCGCGACGTCGTCTTGTGCGTATTTAGGTAAATGTTGCGTAAAGATGACTGACTCCTTGAGGTTCTCAACATCAATGGTCGACGCCTCTTTAAGTTCAGAAAGCCAATGATCGTATTCCCCGCTGTCACGCAGCATCTGCACCCGGCTTTCGTGGTAGGCCAGCGCTTCGTCCTGAAGTTTACGCAATTCGGGATCTTCAAGAAGCGCCTCTACTTTTGCCTTCAGGGCCGGAACATGGCGCTTGATCGCCCCCGGTTCGGATTCGTTGCGGTCGAAATATGCGAAATATGCGGCGTTATATTTGTCTTCTTTGTTGTTCACATTGCCCCGTACGCGGCGCAGCAAATAGGCCTCATAGCTCTTGACCGCGTAGTGGTTCATCTCAGCCAGTTCATAGCCGATGGTCGGGCGGGTGGAACGCCAGCCGGATAAAGAAAATTCCTCGGGCAGGGGGTCGCCTGATCCGTTCAGCCACAGCTGATCCAACAACACTTTTGCCCGCTCGGGACGGTGGTTTAATTTACGGATCGAGGGGCGGTGGATGCCCAGCTTGATATCGGCATAGGGCTTGAACATGGTTTTGACACCCCACCCTTTGCGGAAACCGTCAGTTGCGGCTTGGGTATAGCTTTCTGCTACAAGACCTGGACGCCAGTCGGTGATGCCTGATGATCCGAAAAACCGCCAGGTGATGGCCATCGCCTGCGCGTCTTTGTCCATAGCGTCCAGAAGGTCATCAATGTTGCCATCACCGGTTTTGACCGTCAGAAACTCGTCGGCATCCATGACCAGCAACCATTCGGTGCTCATGACTTCGGGGTTGCGCTCAGCCAGCGAGAGCGCGTTCATCTGCGGGCGCTTGCCTTCGGGGACGTCATTGCGGAAGTGTTGGACAAGCCCCATTTCCTGCAAGCGCATCAGCATCTTATCAGTGCCGTCGTTACAATTGTTTGTGTAGACGCAGATATTCTCAAATCCGATCATCTTGTGATAGGCGACCCATTCCAAGACGCTGTGACCCTCATCCTTCATCATTGAAAGGATCGTCGTTTTGTATTTGCGGGCTGACGCTTCGGGATTTACTTTCGCGTCTAGTTCGGGCACTTTATTTTCCTTTTCAACGACGGCATCTGAGCGATTATCGCCGCGCTGTGTTGGGCGGGCGGGGTCCAAGACGTCATCGGCGTTGTCTTCGTTCTCGGCTTTGATCCCAACGGACCGCGCCACCATCTTGGCGATCACGTCATCTGGAACGCCGCTGGCTTGCATTTCTTTGATCTTTTCTTGCCATATCTTGGGCAGGTGTTGGGTGAACAACACCTCGTCGAGCCGGTTAATATCAACGGAGCTGGCCTTTTGAAGCTCAACCAGCCAAGGGTCGTATTCACCCAAGCTGCGTAGTTTCTCGACGCGGGCGGCGTGAAAGTTCAAGGCCTTGTCTTGCAGGTCTCGCATCTTCGGATCGCTCAATATGTCGTCAATCTTGGCGTGCAGGGCGGCGCTGTGACGCTGAACGTTCAAATGTTCCTCTTCGTTGCGATCAAAGATCGCGAAATAGCCTGCGTTGTATTTATCCGCCTTGTTGTTCACGTTGCCGCGGATGCGGCGCAGTAGATATGCCTCATAGCTCTTGACGGCGTAGTGGTTCATTTCGACCATGTCGTAAGCCAACGTTCGTCCGGTCGAACGCCAACCTTTCTGCTTAAAGCTGTCGGGCATGGGTATGCCCGATCCATTCACCCAATGTTGCAAGATATCCGCGTCATCGCCCAATTGTTCAATCTTGCCCTGTTTATTGGTGGGGCGATGGATGCCGAACTTGACGTGTTGGCGTGGCTTGAACATGGATTTCACACCCCAGCCTTTACGGAACCGGTCGGGCGCGCCGCGCGTGTAGGTCTCGGTCACCAGTCCGCAGTTCCAGTCCGTGACCTCCGACGACCCGAAAAATCGCCATGTGATGGCCATCGCGTCCGTTTCGGGTGGCAGCTGTCCGATAAGGGTGTCGATCATTCCGTCGCCGCATTTGATCGATACGAATTCGTCGGCATCCATGGTGAGGACCCAGTCCGAGTCCAGAATTTCCGAATTTTCCGCCGCCAATGACAGCGCATTCGGTTGCGGTTTCTTCCCCTCAGGAACATTGTTTTCGAAATGCTGAACCAAACCTAATTCTTGCAACCGAATGAGCATTTCATCCGTCCCGTCGCTGCAATCGTTGGTGTAAACACAGATGTTATCAAAGCCGATATGCTTGTGGTAGGCGACCCATTCAACAAGCGAATGACCCTCATCTTTCATCATTGATAAAATTGTGTACTGGTGTTTGGCCATCAAACGCGGCCCCGTTGGCTATGGTACATGTATCGTCTGCTCTCACTTGGCCGCCGTGAGGGAACACAGCGTGTTTGCCGGTTGATCCAGCGTTGTTGTCAACATATCGAAAACCGCCCTAAAGTCCACCGGCGCAAGCGGGGAAACACTGCCGAATGCGACCAAATTGACTCATGCACCTTGACGTTGGGACCATGAGGGCTTTGTTAAGAGGCAGACATCCTAATTCTAAACATGAGGTTTCCCAATGGCTTTCGAACTTCCCGATCTTCCATACGCCCACGACGCGCTTGCCGCCAAAGGCATGTCCGCCGAAACGCTTGAGTATCACCACGATAAGCACCACAACGCCTACGTCGAAAACGGCAATAAGGCGATTGCTGGAACTGAATGGGACGGCAAGTCCCTCGAAGAGATTATCACTGGTACGTATGACGCATCCGCCGTTGCGCAATCGGGCATTTTCAACAACATCTCCCAGCTTTGGAACCACAACCAGTTTTGGGAAATGATGGGTCCCAACGGTGGGGCGATGCCGTCCGAGCTTGAGGCCGCGATCAAAGACAGCTTTGGATCAGTCGACGATTTCAAATCGCAGTTTTCCGCTGCGGGCGCAGGTCAGTTCGGGTCCGGTTGGGCGTGGCTGGTCAAAGACACTGATGGCAGCCTGAAGGTCACCAAGACCGAAAACGGCGTTAACCCTGTGTGCTTTGGCCAAACGGCACTGCTCGGCTGTGATGTGTGGGAACATTCCTATTACATCGACTTTCGCAACGCGCGCCCGAAGTATTTGACCAACTTCCTCGACAATCTTGTGAACTGGGAAAATGTCGCATCCCGCATGTGATCTTAGTTAATTTCTAACGGAAAGGCCCGCCTGTAACGGCGGGCCTTTTTTGTGGTTTGGGGGCCAATTTGAGGGCATTTTGCGAGAAACTTTTGGGCCAGAACCCGAACCTAGGCCCGTGCTTCAAACGCCAGTGACGCGCGTGCGATTTGTGCCTCGTGACTGCGCAAGACAATGCGCGCATCGCGGAACCCGAGCTTGAGCTTTGGGTCCTTTAATTCTGGGAACAACGAATAAACCTCGTCGACTTGATCGGATGCCAATCCAGTCATCGTATATGCGCCCGGCTGAAAGCTTTCGGTCCAGATGGCATCGACCATCAGAACCTCATGGCGGGCACACAAGAGATGCAAATAGCTTACATTTCGGGGCGCGACTTTTTCGACGCCAGGCATGCCGACAAGGTGTTTGGCTGCCACAAGCACCTCGTCCTCACCGAAATTCACCGTGAGTCGCGGGCCGTTCAACAGGATGCGATGGTTGGGCGACACGATCATGTCTTTCATTGGCTCGCCGTGGCCTAACGCGCCTTTGTGAATACGGATCGGGCAGAACCGTGCATCTGCAACAAGGGCCGCGCGTCCAATATCCTTGCGGCCAATCCAGTGCAGTTCCTGAAACCCGTTGTCGCGTGTCATGACGTGATCGCCCGCAGACAGGTTTTCAACCGCGACAAAGCCGTTGGCCGTAGACACCATTGACCCCGGCGTAAAGCAGGGCACGAAGCTTTCGTATTCTGAATTGCCATTGTTGGACCCGCCGATTTTGACGTAGCGCACGCCGGTTTGCAATTCGGTGTCAGACGCCATGCCCCAGATATTTGAGGCCTGGCCATTCTGTGAAAAGACGTTGACCGTGATGGTCGGACCGGTCTGATTTCCAGCATCATCCAGTGCGCGCAAGAAATGGTAACTTTCGGATTCAACCTGCGTGCCGTTGGCGACAAGGCCGCGACCCTCAGTAATCTGGTGCTGATCTGGTCTGTTGTCGTTAAAGATGTCAGGTTGGGTGGACGTGTCTTCAAGGATGATGGACTGGTATTCAAAGCCACCCGTGAAGCTGAAGATTGTCCCATTGGGCGTGCCGGAATTATTGGATATTGCCGATCCCGACGTCAGACGTGGGGAGCTTGTATCGACAACGAAGGCTTCGTTGTCAAAAGCGGCGAATTGGCGTTGAACCATGGCAGTGGCCCTCCAGATTATGGCTAAACACAGCCAGAGCAAAAAATACAGACAATAGAGCGACAGGCAGACGGAGCCACGTTATTGTTGGTTAAGATAATCGACCAAACGGGCCGAAATAACGCGCAATGATTTATAGCTTGATAATGTCTTTGCTCGCTAGGGGGAAAAATTCGTAAATTTCACCAATCGCATTGCTGTGTTAGGTCGCGCTGGCCCGCGCTGCCGCGAGGTCCGTGGTCAACGTGGCGACATCCGGCACGATGGTCAGGAAATCGCGCAAGCTGGCATCAGCGAACCCTTGGTCGATGATCTGATCCATCAAGGCCAGAAGCGGGTCCCAATAGCCATTCTGATTTAGCACGAAAATTGGTTTTGCGTGTAGGCCAAGCTGGCGCCAAGTCAGAGCCTCAAACAACTCATCCATCGAGCCCGCGCCACCGGGCAGAACAACGACGGCATCGGCGTTCATCAGCATGACCTTTTTACGCTCGTGCATGGTTTCGGTGACGATGAAGGTCGTCAGGTCGGTCTTGCCGACTTCCCAGTCCAGCAAGTGTTGCGGGATCACACCGAACGTGTCACCGCCGCCCGCTTGCGCAGCGCGCGCTACGCGCCCCATCAACCCGACATCGCCCGCGCCGTAAACCAGCCGCCAGCCGTTGCGCGCCAGCATCGTGCCGCACTCTGTTGCGGCTTGGGCATAGGCGGGATCGACCCCATCGCGTGAACCGCAGTAGACGCAAACAGAAAAACTGCGCTGGAAGGGTGTGCGTGGGGTCATGATTGGTCCAATCAAAGGGAAGGGGATGCGAAAGCAGCTTTTGACCCGTGATAGTCCCGTTGTTACAGTCTGCCAACTGTTGGGGAGCTAAATCGTGCAGACGAGAAATTTAATAATTACCGGTGGCCTTATATTGGCGGTGGCAATTGCTGTTACGGTGTACATGCGGCCGATGACGGACCTGACCAGCGCGCAGCCAGCGCCAGTGCAAAACGCGGGGCAAGACACGGGGCAA
>JAGGNB010000189.1 GCA_017886375.1 Octadecabacter sp. | reverse complement strand
CTGCGTTGGCACCAAGGTCCGGTTTGGGCCGTTCGTGTCGGTCGACACCAAGGGCGGAAACCGAAAGTTCGCTGCGGATGCAAATTGGAACGGCATCTTTTGATACGGCATAAGATAGTCTGCGTTGTTTAGATATCACACCCCGAACTCACTCCAGCTTCTTCCACGGCTCTTCCACGGACCGAGCACCAACGCAAAAAGCCACCCGAAGGTGGCTCTTAACACGTTGTAATCGTTAGTAAGACTTGGTTGCGGGAGCCTGACACCACCGAAATCTGATGCATCAACGACGTCGGTGTCTGATATCAGAGCTGGGATAAGTAGCCACCATACTGAACGGCAGAAAAGTCCGCGTTGAGTGAGTTCATGCGTGGCGCAACCAAGGTCGGCAAACCTCGGAACCAGTCAGTCGTGCAACACGCAGCGAAAGTCTGCATTGAGCCCATTGTGTAAATTCGACTTTCTCGCTGCGCGCGCTCGCAGCACGAAAATTGCGGCCAGTGAATAATACTATGGGTTGCCAAGCGGCGAAGAAACCGGACGTTCATGCTCGCAGCCAAGAAAGTCAGAATGCCGTCTCAAACTAAATGGCAAGGACAGCCTTTCGCGGCCATATCGAATACTTGCGAACGACTACGTTACTTTCGCACAAACCATCTACTGCACTGCTTGGTTTCCCTCTGACCTCTTCACATTGCAAAGGCTAAAACTGAATTGTTAGAACCTACATGGCGGCAACGCTCAGCGGGCTGCTTCGCCGTGGATTTCCGACTTGTCCGTTGAGTTGGCTAACTGATCGTCCGAGAATTAACTTAAGTCAGATATTTCAGGCTGCGTAAAAAATGGGCATCCTGGCCCTCACGCTTCTTTTAAGTGCTGGTCAACCCTTGCGACAGCGGCGTTCCTCGAGATTCGCGTTGACCTTAACCATGCAAGGTCATCTTACGGCGTCATGAACCAAAATCTGCGCATTCTCGTTGTTGAGCCTGACCCCGAAAGAGTGCGCGCGATTATTGACGCCTTAAAGGATGCAGGCTGGTCGGACGTTAAGGCGCTGGCGCATATGTCGGCTCTGGACCGGACGGTCAAGGAATTCGCTCCCGATATTGTACTGATCGACCTTGCCAACCCGGATCGTGACACGCTTGAACATATTTTTGATGCGACAGAGACATCCAAACGGGCCGTCGCGCTGTTTGTGGATCAAACCGATGACACCCTGACGCAAGCGGCATTGAACGCTGGCGTCAGCGCCTATGTGGTCGATGGTCTTAAGATGGAGAGGATCAAGTCGGTTCTGGAAACGGCGATTGCGCGATTCAAAATCATGCGCCAGATGCAGTCCGAATTGGACGCGGCCAAACAGGCACTAGAAGACCGCAAGACAATTGACCGCGCCAAAGGGATTTTGATGCGTCAACGCGGTTTGTCCGAAGAGGACGCATATAATTTATTGCGCAAAACCGCGATGAGCCAGAACCGCAAAGTCATCGATGTCGCCCTTGCCCTTGTCACGGCTGCGGAGCTTTTGTTGTGAGCCAAACTGTTTTGAATTGTGGCTATGTCCCATTGGTGGATTGCGCACCACTGGTGATCGCCAAAGAACTCGGATTTGCGGCCGAAGAAGGGCTGGCGCTTAACCTCGTGCGTCAACCATCATGGTCGGCCCTACGCGATATGCTCGCCCTTGGGCATTTGGACGCCGCACAAATGCTGTCTCCGATGCCAGTGGCGATGTCGATCGGGTTTGGCGGACTTCCTGCGCAGGTCGATACGCTTATGGTCTTGTCCGTTAATGGCACAGTGTTCGGCGTTTCAAATGATGTGGCGGCAGACCTCGGGGCCGTACCGTTTGGCGATGCCAAAGCCCTGTTGTCTGCGCTGAGTGCGCGAAAGGATGCAAAGCTTCGCGTCGGTGTGCCCTTTCACTATTCCATGCACCGCTTGTTGTTGTCCTATTGGACATCGATTGCACCCGATTTGCAGATCGAAGAAATCACAGTGCCGCCGCCGCGTATGGCCGATGCTGTCGCGGACGGGTTCGTCGATGCGTTCTGGGTCGGTGAACCCTGGGGGAGTGTCGCAGTCGGGCAAAATGTGGCTCAGCTGATGATGACGGGCAAAGATGTTTGGCAGTTCGCCCCTGAAAAGGTACTCGCGGCGCGTCATGACTGGGTCGAGGGACATGAAGATGCCGCCGCGCGGCTGATGCGCGCGGTCTTTAAGGCGTCCGCTTGGCTTGATGCGCGAAAAAACACACCCTTGGCTGTCGAAATTCTAGCCCGCAGCGAACACCTCAGCATGTCACCAGATTTGATTGATCCCGCGCTTTCGGGGGATATCGTCACAAAACACAACACTGCTCCGACGCACGTGGGCCGCTTTTTGCAGTTTCATAAACATGCGGCGACATTTCCTTGGCGCAGTCAGGCCGCATGGATCGCATCCCAGCTTGGTGCGGACGGGGCGGGGATAGAAAAGGCCATGGCGTGTGTTCGAACAGACCTTTATCGTCAGAACCTTGCAGGCATCGGCGCCGATATGCCCGGCGCATCTGAAAAAAAAGAGGGTGCGCTGCACTTTGAAACGGCGGTGGCGTCCACCCGCGGGCATATGATTCTTGCGCCCGATGCCTTCTTTAATGGCAGAACCTTCGATTTTTCTTCGAAATAGCGCTTAAATCCTGAGCTATTTCTGCATTGCGGCATGAATCCATGCGGCAATGCAGCAAAACTATTGCACTCTTAGATCGCGCTGGTTCATCATGCAGGTAAGGGGCAACGAAGCCCGTTATTTCGCGCTTACCAATGTTGGCAGCGCACCTCCCAAGAGCAAAGCCGCTCGTATGGATCACGGAACTCCTCCCCCGTGAACCCTACGTGCGGCTTTTTTGTTTTTCGCCCCTCGAGGCGTTGAAAGGAATGAATGATGAAAAAGACACTCGCGATCTTATTGGCAACGTCCAGCTTGTTGGCCACCACTGCGGCGGCCCAATCTTTGGATCTGGAAAAAGAAGACCTGACACTTGGGTTTATCAAACTGACAGACATGGCCCCCCTCGCCGTGGCCTATGAGCTGGGGTATTTTGAGGATGAGGGGTTGTTCGTTACGCTTGAGGCGCAAGCCAACTGGAAGGTCTTGCTTGATGGTGTGATCAGCGGGGAGCTGGACGGTGCGCATATGTTGGCGGGTCAGCCGCTGGCCGCAACAATCGGGTACGGCACCGAGGCGCACATTATCACCCCATTCTCGATGGATCTGAATGGCAACGCCATCACGGTATCCAACGAGATTTGGGAAGAAATGCGCCCCAATGTTCCCCTGATGGACGACGGTCGTCCGCAACATCCCATCAGCGCGAGTGCATTGGCGCCCGTCGTAGAAGATTATCTAGATCGTGGTGAGCCCTTCAACATGGGCATGGTTTTTCCTGTATCGACCCACAACTACGAAATCCGCTACTGGCTGGCTGCGGGTGGCCTTGAGCCCGGATTTTACAGCGAGCAGGACATATCAGGCCAGATCGGCGCGGATGTGTTGCTGTCCGTGACACCGCCGCCACAAATGCCGTCCACAATGGAAGCTGGCACGATCTTTGGGTACGCCGTCGGCGAACCTTGGAACCAGCAGGCTGTGTTCAAAGGCATCGGCGTTCCGGTGATCACGGACGATGATATGTGGAACAACAACCCTGAAAAGGTGTTCGGCATCACCGCTGAATTCGCAGAGGAATATCCGAATACCACCATCGCACTGACCAAGGCTTTGATCCGTGCAGCGATCTGGCTCGATGAAAACGACAACGCGAACCGCGAAGAAGCGGTAGAAATGCTGGCGCGGCCTGAATACGTCGGCGCGGACGCGGAAGTGATCGCCAATTCCATGACGGGTTTCTTTGAGTTTGAAAAAGGCGACGTGCGCCCAGCACCCGATTTCAACGTCTTCTTTCGCTATAACGCGACCTATCCGTTCTATTCCGACGCAATCTGGTACCTGACACAGATGCGCCGCTGGGGCCAAATCCCTGAAACGATGTCTGATGAGTGGTTTTTTGAAACCGCAGCCGACGTCTACCGCCCAGACATCTATCTCGACGCCGCGCGCATGTTGGTCGACGAGGGCTTGGCAAACGAGGCTGATTTCCCTTGGGACACCGACGGTTTCAAAGTCCCGACGCCCGCCGGCGATATAATTGATGCCATTCCCTACGATGGCCGCACGCCGAACGCCTATATCGATAGCCTGCCAATCGGCCTGAAGTCCGGACAGACCGTCATTGATGGCGAAATCCAAGGCTAAACCATCTGGCCCATCTTGCAGAGACGTGAGGTGGGCCATTCCCTTTCCAAAAGCACAAGTTGGACCACGATATGACCGCGATAGACTCAAGCACGCTCGACACCGCAGCCCGCCGCGCGCGCCGCTTTGCCCGCATCAACAAGGCCGACGCATGGCTTAATGTGTTTGGCCTGTCATGGCTCACACCGATCTTGCGCGCCGCCGCAGGCGACAACCCGCGCGCCCAAGCTGGTGAAGTCTGGCGCCTGCTGGGGGTGCCGCTTTTGGCAATCGCGGTGTTTGTGACCCTGTGGGCCACACTCGCGCCCACGGTGCAAACCTCGCTCGGCGCGGTGCCTGGTCCGGTGCAGGTCTGGGAACAAGTCGGCGAGTTGCGCCAAGATGCGATCCGCGAAGGCGAACGCGAAGCCGCGTTTTATGAACGCCAGGATGTGCGCAACGCCGAAGCTATCGCCAACGGCGACACCGATGCCGTGCGCGACCGTATTTATACAGGGAAACCCACTTATTACGACCAAATCTGGACCTCGATCAAAACGGTCTTTTTCGGGTTCCTGATCGCGTCGATTTTAGCCATTCCACTTGGTATCGCCGCTGGTCTATCAGCGACGGCAAACGCCGCCCTGAACCCGCTGATACAGATTTTCAAACCTGTGTCCCCGCTCGCATGGCTGCCGATTGTCACGATGATCGTGTCCGCAGTCTACACCACCAACGACGGTATGTTTTCTAAATCCTTTCTGGTATCGGCCATTACCGTGACGCTGTGCTCGCTGTGGCCGACGCTGATCAACACCGCCCTTGGCGTCAGCAGCATCGACAAGGACCTTGTCAGCGTCAGTCGCGTCTTGAAGATGAACACCTACACCAAGATCACAAAACTAGTCCTTCCCTCGGCACTGCCACTTATCTTCACCGGATTGCGCTTGTCGCTTGGCGTGGGTTGGATGGTTTTGATCGCTGCTGAAATGCTGGCGCAGAACCCCGGCCTTGGGAAATTCGTCTGGGATGAATTCCAGAACGGATCGTCCCAATCGCTGGCCCGCATCATGGTAGCTGTATTCACCATCGGCATCATCGGGTTCCTGTTGGACCGCGTGATGTATGCGCTTCAGTCCATGTTCACATTCTCGAACAATCGGTGATCGAAATGGGTATTTTACAAATCAAAAACGTTTCCAAAAGCTATGGCGAAATGGCTGTGCTCAAGGACATCAAACTTGATGTGGCGGAAGGGGAATTTGTCGTGCTCCTTGGGTTTTCGGGCACCGGCAAGACCACGCTGATCAATCTTATGGCGGGGCTGGAACAGCCTACCACAGGCAGCCTTACCTACAGGGGCGCGCCGATCACGGAACCGGGCCGCGAACGCGGTGTGATTTTCCAAAGCTATTCGTTGATGCCGTGGCTGACCGTAAACGGCAACGTCGCGCTGGCCGTGGACACGATGTTCCCTGAACTGTCCAAGTCGGACCGCGCCGCCAAGGTCGATCACTACGTCGCCATGGTCGGCCTGTCCCACGCCGCAACCCGCCGCCCTGCGGAACTCTCGGGCGGTATGCGCCAACGGGTCAACGTGGCACGCGCGCTGGCGATGGACCCTGAAATGTTGTTGCTTGATGAACCACTGTCCGCGCTTGATGCGCTGACCCGCGCCAACCTCGCCGATGAGATCGAGGCGATTTGGGACAAGGACAAAAAGACCTGCGTGCTGATCACCAACGACGTGGATGAGGCGATCATTCTCGCCGACCGCATCATCGCACTAAACCCCGACGGCACCTTGGGCGATGAGTTCAAAGTCAATATCGCCCGCCCGCGCGAGCGGATCGCGATGAACAATGATGCCGCCTTCAAGGCGCTGCGTGGACGGGTCACCAGATACCTGATGGATGTCGGGATCGCGTCGAAAGTGGAAGAAACGCGCACCTTGCCAAACGTGACGCCGATCCACGGTGTGCCGACGGCGGTGGCCAAAGCACAGGAAGGCGGGATCGAGGAAAAATTCCTGAATTTCTCGCAGCTGGATAAGGTTTACCCAACGCCCAAAGGCCCGTTGACGGTGGTTGAAGGGTTCGATCTGAAAATCAACAAAGGCGAATTTATCTCGCTCATCGGGCATTCGGGCTGTGGCAAATCCACAGTGCTGACCATGGCGGCAGGTCTGAACCCGATTTCCAAGGGCGCGATCCGGCTGGATGGTTGGAACGTTGAAGGGGCCGATCCTGAACGCGCAGTGGTGTTCCAATCGCCCAACCTGTTCCCATGGCTGACGGCCAAGGAAAACGTTGCGATTGGCGTGGACAAAGTCTATCCGCGCGCATCGCAGGCGGAACGTCAGGATGTGGTGGAATACTATCTTGAGCGGGTGGGCCTTGCTGACAGCATGAACAAAGGGGCGGCAAGCCTGTCCAATGGTATGAAGCAACGTGTTGGAATCGCTCGTGCTTTTGCGCTATCGCCAAAATTATTGTTGCTGGATGAACCGTTTGGGATGCTCGACAGTCTGACCCGTTGGGAACTGCAAGAAGTCCTAATGGAAGTCTGGTCGCGCACCAAGGTCACAGCAATCTGCGTCACCCATGATGTCGATGAAGCGATCTTGTTGGCGGATCGCGTGGTGATGATGACCAACGGACCACAGGCGACCATTGGCAAGATTACCGATGTCAAATTGCCCCGCCCGCGCACGCGCAAGGCGCTGTTGGAACATCCAGATTATTACGCTTACCGCCAAGAGGTTCTTGATTTCCTT
Source organism: Octadecabacter sp. (assembly GCA_017886375.1). GTDB lineage: Bacteria > Pseudomonadota > Alphaproteobacteria > Rhodobacterales > Rhodobacteraceae > Octadecabacter. The sequence goes on along the minus strand of JAGGNB010000189.1, from coordinate 6,973 downwards.
GAGGAATATGAACACGGCGCGAAACCTAAGCCCAAATCAATAGCAGCGGAGTAACCGGTATGAGACAGAAATTGATCGTCATCGGTGCAGGCATGGCCACGGGCCGGATGCTTGAAGCGCTGGTCGAGGCGGAGGCGGATTACGACATCACGTTGATCAACGGAGAGCCGCGCGGCAACTATAACCGGATCATGCTGTCGCCTGTCTTGTCGGGGGAAAAGGCCTACGCCGAAATCGTCACCCACGATGACGAATGGTACAAATTGTACAAAATAAAAACGCGTTTTGGCTGTTTTGTACAAAACATTGATCGCGAAAAACGCACGGTTACGACCGATGCGGGCGAGGTTCTGCCCTACGACAAGCTGGTCTTTGGCACGGGGTCCAACCCGTTCGTGATTCCGCTGCCAGGGCATGATCTGGCAGGCGTTATCGCCTACCGCGATCTGGAAGATACGCAGCGGATGATGGACCTTGGGCCAGCCCATAAATGCGTCGTCATCGGCGGCGGTTTGCTGGGGCTTGAGGCGGCGGCTGGCATGGCCGCGCGTGGTGTCGATGTGACGGTCGTGCATATCATGGGGCATTTGATGGAACGCCAGCTGGACGAGGCGGCGGGGTATCTGTTGCGCCGCGCGCTGGTGGACAAGGGGATCGCGGTGAAATGCACCGCCAATTCAAAGGAAATTCTGGGTGAGAATGGCCGTGTGAAGGCGTTGCTTCTGGATGATGGAACTGAACTGCCCTGTGATTTGTTGGTCATGGCTGTTGGTATCCGGCCCAACGTGAAGCTGGCACAAGACAGCGGGTTGGCCGTTGGCAAAGGCATCCATGTGGATGACCAGATGATCACGTCAGACGCTGATGTGTTGGCGGTTGGGGAATGCGTGGAACATGACGGGGCGATCTTTGGCCTTGTCGCGCCGCTGTATGACCAAGCCAAGGTGGCCGCCCAGACGTTGATGGGGCAACAAGCCCAATTTGTGCAAAAGGAGATATCGACAAAGTTGAAGGTCACAGGCTGTGATCTGTTCAGTGCGGGCGATTTTGCGGACGGCGAAGGGCGCGAAGATATCGTGTTCCGTGACCCGGGCCGTGGCGTTTACCGACGCTTGGTGATCGCGGACAACATCGTCAAAGGCGCTGTCATGTATGGCGACACCGCCGACAGCAATTGGTTCTTCGGCCTGATCCGCGACAAGACTGACATCTCCGACATGCGCGATACGTTGATCTTTGGCCCCGCTTATCAAGGGGGGACCCCCCTGGACCCTTTAGCAGCTGTTGCAGCCTTACCGCGTGACGCGGAGATCTGTGGTTGCAACGGAATCTGCAAAGGACAAATCGAAGAAGCGATCGCAGCGGGTGCCACTGATCTTGGCGCCGTGCGATTAACCACCAAGGCGTCGGGGTCCTGCGGGACCTGCACGGGGCTAGTCGAACAGGTGTTGGCGGTGACGCTGGGCGATGAATTCGTCATGCCAGCAGCGGCGGTAATTTGTGGCTGCACCGACATGACCCACGAAGATGTGCGGCGCATGATCAAATCCCAGCGCTTGATGTCGATGCCGGCCGTTTGGCAGGAATGCGGCTGGAAGACGTCGTGCGGGTGCCATGTGTGTCGTCCTGCGCTGAATTTCTATCTGCTGGCCGATTGGCCGCTGGAATACCAAGACGATCCGCAAAGCCGCTTCATTAACGAACGCAAACACGCCAACATTCAAAAAGACGGAACCTTCAGCGTCGTACCGCGCATGTGGGGCGGAATTACAACGCCTGATGAGTTGCGCGCGATTGCGGACGCCGCCGACAAATACGCGGTACCCACGGTCAAGGTCACCGGCGGGCAGCGCATTGATCTACTGGGTGTGAAGGGCGAGGACTTACCTGATATCTGGGCCGATCTAAACGCGGCGGGCATGGTGTCTGGACATGCCTATTCAAAGGGGTTGCGCACGGTGAAAACCTGCGTTGGCACGGATCATTGCCGCTTTGGCACGCAGGACAGCACGGGTCTTGGGATCAAGCTGGAAAAAGAACTTTGGGGGTCATGGACGCCGCATAAATTAAAGCTCGGTGTTTCTGGTTGCCCGCGCAATTGCGCCGAGGCGACGTGCAAGGATATCGGCGTGATCTGCGTCGACAGCGGATATCAGGTCAGCATTGGCGGGGCCGCTGGCATGGATGTGCGCGAAACCGAATTGATGGTTCAGGTCGCGACCGAGGACGAGGCGATTGATGTGATCAAGGCGGTGACGCAGCTGTATCGTGAGAACGCCAAATACCTTGACCGGATTTATAAATGGATGGGCAAGGTGGGTCTTGATTGGATCAAGGAACGTGTTGAGACCGAAGGGCCGGCCTTGGTTGAGCGGTTCGAGCTGAGCCAGTCCATTTACCGCAAAGATCCCTGGGCCGATCACGTCCAGACGAAGGCGGATCGGTATCGACCGTTGGCGAACTTGTCGTTGGAGGCTGCGGAATGAGCGATTGGATCGATATAGCACCGCTTGAAAACGTGCCTCAGCGCGGCGCGCGAATGATCAAGACGGCATTTGGCTGCATTGCGGTGTTTCGGACCGCCGAGGACGAGGTTTTCGCACTGGAGAATGCCTGCCCGCACAAAGCAGGGCCATTGGCCGAGGGGATTGTCCATGGCAAGTCTGTCACATGTCCGCTGCACAACTGGGTCATTTCGCTGGAAACTGGGGAGGCGCAAGGCGCGGATGAAGGTCGCGTTGCGACGTACCCCGCGCGGGTCGAAAACGGGTCCATTTTATTGGATCGCGCGTTTTTGAAAGCCAGAACAAAAGGCGGGGTGGCAGCATGAGCCTGACCCGCACAACATGCCCCTATTGCGGCGTGGGCTGCGGGGTGCTGGCGGGGGCGGATGGGACCATCAAAGGCGATCCCGATCATCCGGCAAACTTTGGGCGACTGTGTTCCAAGGGCGCGGCATTGGGAGAAACGATTGATCTTGAGGGGCGGTTGTTGCACCCGAAAGTCAACGATGCGTATACCGATTGGGACACGGCCCTTGATCTGGTCGCGCAGAAATTCAGCGCGGCGATTGCCGAACATGGCCCCGATAGCGTGGCGTTCTATGCCTCCGGTCAATTGCTGACCGAGGATTACTACGTCGCCAACAAGCTGATGAAAGGGTTCATTGGTGCCGCCAATATCGACACCAATTCGCGGCTATGCATGGCGTCGTCCGTTGCGGGACACAAACGCGCCTTTGGAACTGATACGGTTCCGGGCACCTACGAGGATTTAGAACAGGCCGACCTGATTGTGCTGGTCGGCTCCAACCTGGCGTGGTGCCATCCGGTGTTGTACCAGCGCATTGCGGCGGCGAAAGACGCGCGGCCCGACATGCGCATCGTCAATATAGACCCGCGCCGCACGGCGACGAGCGATCTGGCGGACATACATCTGCAAATTGCCCCTGATGGCGACATTGCGCTGTTCAACGGGCTGCTTGCCTACCTTGTGGATGTTGGAGCTGTCGATTTGGCTTATTTGCAGGAGCACGTACGCGGGTGTTTTGACGCGGTGAAATCCGCACGGCTAGGTGATCCGATGAGCAGCGGGCTTGGGGCGGACGACCTCGCTGCGTTTTACCGGCTTTGGGCGCAGACCGAAAAGGTCGTGACAATCTATTCCCAAGGAGTGAACCAATCCCGCTGTGGCACCGACAAGGTCAACACGATCCTGAATTGTCATTTGGCGACGGGCCGCATCGGTCGCGCGGGGGCTGGGCCATTTTCTGTCACCGGTCAACCCAATGCGATGGGCGGGCGCGAAGTTGGCGGGCTGGCCAATATGCTGGCCAATCATCTTGAACTGGACAATTCGGACCATCGACAGGTGGTGCAGGATTTCTGGGGCAGCCCGACCATTTGCACAAAACCGGGCCTTAAGGCGGTCGATCTGTTTGAGGCCTGTGCGAACGGTCAAATCAAGGCGCTTTGGGTGATGTCGACCAATCCCGCCGTGTCTTTGCCGGATTCTGATGGTGTGGCAGCGGCTATCAGTAAGGTTCCGTTTGTCGTCGCGTCCGAAATCATGGAACGTACTGATACCAACGATCTGGCGCATGTGCTTTTGCCAGCCACTGGGTGGGGCGAAAAGGACGGAACCGTCACCAACTCCGAACGCCGTATTTCGCGTCAACGGGCCTTTTTAGCGGCCCCGGGCAGTGCGCGGCCCGATTGGGAGATCATCAGCGATGTGGCGGCGCGGATGGGGTTCGGGCGGGCGTTTAATTATCAAAAACCTGCCGATATTTTTGCCGAATACGTGGCGCTGGACGGGGCGGCGTCGCACATCGCGCGTGATCTGGACCTGAGCATTTTTGCCGACGCTGATTACGCCAAACTGGTCCCGACGCAGTGGCCACGAAATGATCATCGGTTTTTTGCTGATGGACAGTTTTATCACCCCGACGGTAAAGCGCGGATGATCGCGGTGAACGCGCCGGTTCTGTCAAAACCACGCTTTACCCTCAACACGGGGCGCAACCGCGACCAGTGGCACACCATGACGCGGACAGGTAAGTCTGCGCGATTAGGTGCCCATCTCGCCGAACCATATGTTGAGATTAACCCAACTGATGCAACCGAACTGGGTGCCGCGCCCGGTGCCCTAATTGCAGTGGAAAGTATCTATGGCCGCACAATCTTGCGCGTTATGATTACGCCCCGTGTGGCACAAGGCCAGCTTTTTGCACCGATGCATTGGACCCGACAGCGCACCACCACGGGGACCGTTAACAGCGTCACCGCACCACTGACGGACCCGTTTTCAGGCCAACCAGCGCTAAAATCAAACGCCGTGACAGCGCAGGTCTACAAGGCGAAATGGTACGGGTTCTTGGCTTGCATCAATGAACCGTCCCCGCAAACACCCTACGCCGCTATCGCGCGTACGCTAACGGGCTGGCAGGTGGAACTGGCGGGTGCAAAAACCCCAAACGATTGGGAAACTGAGGCGCGACACCTGAGCGGCGAAACGGGGGGCGATGCGTCAATTCAAGCAGACCCGACCACTGGCAGCAACCGCATCGCCATAACGCAAAATGGTCAAATTACTGCGCTTTTCTTTGCCGCGCCGACCCCTGTTGTCGTGTCGCGATCTTCGATCATTGACCTGATAGGCACTGACACACCGCCGCTTGCCGCATTGGCCGGGCGCGCGCCATCAGGTCAGCCAGACGCGGGCGCGACCGTCTGTGCGTGCTTTAATGTGGGCCGAAATACTCTGTTGGCCGCTGTTTTGAATGGTGCGCACAGCGTTGCTGCGTTGGGTGAAGCAACCTGTGCAGGCACCAATTGTGGGTCCTGTAAGCCTGAATTGACCACCCTTTTGGCGCAAGCGCAGATTCCGATGGCGGCAGAATGATCCTCGCGCCGTTTGTTCAGATCGTGGCACGTGGCAAGGGACGTGCGCGGACAATGACGCTGGATGAGGCGTGCGCGGCGATGACATTGATCCTGACGGGGGACGCCGCCCCCGAGGCAGTTGGCGCGTTGTTGATGGTGATGCGTCTACGTGGGGAAACTGCGGATGAGATTGCGGGGTTCACTGCCGCCCTGCGCGCACATGTGAAGGGAAATTTGCCCAAAGCCGACCTTGATTGGCCGTCCTATGCCGCAGGGCGTAGTCGTGGTGCGCCGTTGTTTTTGCTCGCCGCGCGGCTTGTCGGTCAGGCGGGATATACCGTGTCGATGCACGGTTGGAATTCGCATCAATCGGCCACCGCGTCCGTGCGCGAAGTCATTGACCTTGCCGGGCCGCATGTGAGCTATTCGCCCCTAGAAACACTAAGTCCTGAGGCGTTTTCGGTGTTGAACCTGCGTGATGCGTTCGGGTTGCGGTCCTGTTTCAACACGGTGCTGCGGATGTGGAATCCGTCGGGTGCGCCCGCCACAGTGCAAGGGGTGTTTCATCCGTCATACCGCAGCCTTCAAGCGCAAGCCGCAGCACTGTTGGGGCAAAAGGACCTGAGCATCATAAAAGGGGGTGGCGGTGAATTTGAACGCCACCCATCCAAGGACGCCGTGGTTTTCGGGTTGCGGGATGGTGCGCATATTCACGAATCCGCAGCGCATATTTTGCAAGACACCCGCAAGCTGCACGAAGCGGGTGAAACGATTAATCTGTCTGATCTCTGGCAAGGGCGCGTGCGTGATCCGTTCGCGATTGCCACGATCACTGGAACGGCGGCGTTGGCGCTTTGGACGCTAAAGGCAGTCCCGACACCTGATGAAGCACACCAAATCGCGAGGGGGCTTTGGGCTTCACGTCATCACACAGAAAGCTTGTCCGCATGAAAACCTTCCCCATGTTCCTGCAAATGGCGGGTCGCCGCGTTGTCATCGTTGGTGGCGGTGAACAAGCTGCACAAAAAACACGGCTGATCCTGAAAACCGAAGCGATGGTCGAAATCTGGGCACCGGCGCTCGACCCTGAACTGTCGGGCCTCGCGGTTGAGGGGCGGATTACACATCAAACCGGCCCCATTACGCCGGACACGTTTTCAGATACAGCACTGGTGTTCATCGCTTCGGGGTGCCCCGGTATCGACATGGCGTTGCATGCCTTGGCCAAGGCGGGCGGCGCGACCGTCAATGTGGTGGACCAGCCTCAGCTGTGTGACGCCATCACGCCGTCAATTGTGGATCGCGACCCTGTGGTCGTGGCCATCGGCACCGAAGGCACAGCCCCCGTGCTGGCACGCCAAATCAAGACCAAACTGGAGGAAGCGCTTGAACCGCGCCTTGGCGATCTTGCGGCCCTTGCGGGACGTATGCGTGGCGCGGCGGCGGCCCGTCTTGGACCCCGTGCGCGGAGGGATTTGTGGCGCTGGGTGTTCAATGAAACACCGCGACAGTTGTTCGCCAGCGGGGCCGAGCGCGAAGCGGCCAAGCTGATCAAAACGGCCATCGAGACAGGTGAGTTCGGGGCCACA
>JAGGNB010000188.1 GCA_017886375.1 Octadecabacter sp. | reverse complement strand
TTTATAAGGATGATCCTCCATCGGACCTTGGGCGATCATCTGGCGGGCCGTTTCCTGCATGCCAAGCCACATCGCCTTGGTGTTGACGTTCATGATCATGTCCCAGTTGTCTTCGTCGATATCCATGAAGAAACGGGGCTTGTTCAGACCGGCATTGAAGACGCCAATGTTGATGGACCCAAATGCATCGACGGTCGCGGCGACGGCGGCGGCGTTATCTTCACGCTTGGTGACGTCCATTTTGACAGCAATCGCTTTGCCATTGCCATCCGCATTGATGCGGTCGGCCACCTTCTGCGCATCGCCCAGTTCCAAATCACCAATGCAGATGTTGGCGCCTTGGGATGCAAAGCTTATGGCATTGGCTTCGCCCATGCCGCGCGCAGCACCGGTGATCAGAATATTTTTACCTTTGAGGCGAGTGGGGTCCATGTTGTCCTCCCTTAGGATCTGGGTTTGAGTATTTGTTCAGCACGCTTTTGCGCTCTTTGCAGTGCGTCGCGCGGGGTAATGATACCGCGCAGCATGTCGTGCATTTCTTGACCGCAGATTGAGATGATCTCAGAGATTTGCGGAATAGGTGGTCGAGGCCAGAACTGAAGTTCATCGCGCCAAGACATGGCATCGACGGCCTCGAAAATGGTGGACAGACGGCGGACCTCTGGGTCGGCACCGACCGAATAGCGGGGGCTCGTGCGACTGCCACTTTGAACGTAAAGTTTTTGCGCCTCTGGCGAGGTAAAGGCGATCAGGGCCTCGGCGGCAGCGGCGCGGCGGTCTTCCGGCAAGTTGGCCGGAATGCCCAGCACATAGCCGCCAACGGGGGCGATCTGTGCGCCGAGTTTGCCCGCAGGGTGGGGCAGATAGCCTGTCTGGCCGCGCGCAGGCGAGCTTTCATCAAGCTCGAAATACGGTGCAAGCAGCGTGTAGCCGTAAGCCATAGCAACTTTGCCAGCTGCATAGGGGCGCACGCGTTCGTACCATGACATCGACAGGATATCTGGGGGTGAAAACTCAAGTAATGCTTTGAGGTATTCGGCGGCTTCCAGGGCGGCGGGCGTGTCGATTGTGGGCACAAGATCACGACGATGTGCCACGTCGGCATCAAAACCACCTGCGTTCGGTTTCAGGTTGATGACAGGTTGGCCACATGCAGCACAGGCCATCATGAATTCATGACCTAGCGCGGTTCCGCGTGCCGCATTCCATGTAACACCATAACGTCCGCGGCGCGGGTCATGCAGCGCACGGGCAGCCGCAAGGACTTCGTCAGTGGTCGATGGCGGCTCTAGCCCAGCTTCGGCGAACCAATCTTTCCGATAGAACAGGAGTTCCGGAGTGGTTTGGCTGGGCACCCCATAAGGACGACCACCCCAATGGGTTGCTGACCAACCCGCCGTGTGAAAATCGCTTGGGTCGAGCCGTTCTGTATCAAGGACGTCATCAAGCGGCAGTAGAATGCCATTTTCGGCAAACTCCCCGATCCAAGGGAGATCGACGGCTACGATGTCATAGCGGCTGACTTTGCGCTCAGCGTTGCGCAGCACTTCTTCGTGCAGGCGATCAATCGAAAACGCGCGTTGGTTGATTTTAACGCCGATCACTTGTTCGAACTGACGCTTTAAGTTCTCCATCACCATGAAGGTCGGGTCGCCGTGGACCAGAATGCGCAGACCTCCTGCAAGGGCTAACGGCTCGGCCAAGACCTGTGGTGCCATTATGGATTGCGCGGCCATATAGGAGCCGCCGAAATAATAGTCCTCACCCTTTGCGGCACCTAGATGCTGGCCTGCCAAACGCACGATACGATCAGCAAAACGGTTCCAGTGGTCCAAAAGATCAGCGCTCGGGTGCAGAGAAAACGTCTTGCCGGATTTGGTGCGCGGGCGTTGTTCGATCTGCCCTGACGCGATCATGTCTTCCAACTTGCGACGTCCAGTGGCGTATGGAACGTCGGATGCGGCGATCAGGGTTGATGATGTGACGACGCGGCCCTCTGCGTGGCTGCGGATCAAAAAGACTGTCATATTCAGAAAGGGGTTTGGAGATGATACGGAAATCGCGGAGTCGACTTCGCTGGTGAATGCCTGCAGAAAGTTCAAAACATCCAAGTCACTGACAGTCCGAGCGCTGGGTGATCTAGATCCCATCCGTCCGTCGGCATTTTTTTGGATATCCTGCATGAGCACTGTTTGCGGCCTATTTTTGTGTGAAGCGTTCATCTTACGAGGGTCAGAATCAGTCATCTCTGTCTCCGTTTCCAAGGTGCCTAAAGTTTGCAGGGTCGAGTATGATCCAAATATTCATTTTGGACATTAAAAAGTTCAAATTGGATATTTTCGCATAGGCCACACAAGGATCGTTTGCTGATGATGTTTGAGAATGTGATGGGGGGCTGCGAGCTGCTGTAGCGGCGGCGGGCAATCTATCAAATTCGACTAAGTTCAATGGGAGGAAACCAAAATGAATGTTAAACTGAAAACGATGATCGCGGGCACCACCGCACTTGCTGCACTGGCGATCGGCGGCGCTGCAATGGCCGACGGCCACACTATGAAAATCGGCATTACGCAAAACAATGTTGGCGTGGACAGCTATCAGACAACTTACGAAAACTCGTTTATTGCTGCTGCTGAAGCGAACGAGAACGTCGATGCCGTAGTGCTTGATGCTGGCGGTGACGTTGCGCGTCAAATCGCGCAAGTGCAGGATCTGATCCAGCAAGAAGTGGACGCGATCATCATCTGGCCAACCAACGGCGAAGCGGTGATTCCAGCGGTGCGTGAAGCCTTTAACGCAGGCATTCCCGTGATTGTCACCAACTCCAACATCGCCGAAGCTGGCTTTGAATTTGTCTCGTCGTTCTCCGGTCCTGATAATGTCACGCAGGGGTCGCGCTCTGCCGAGATCATGTGCGATAAGTTCACCGAAATGGGCATCCAGGACGAAGCGCAGGTTGTGCAAATTTCCGGTCAACCCGGCTACACAACTGCGATCGAACGTCAGTCTGGCTTTGATGATCGTTTGCCAGAAGTCTGCCCGAACGTCACAATCGTGGAAACGCAGCCCGGCGACTGGAACCGTGAAAAGTCCCAGACTGTTATGGAAGCGTTCTTGGTAAAGTATGACGACATCGACGGCGTTTATTCCGGCGATGACAACATGGGCGTTGGCGCATTGAATGCGGCGATCGCAGCCGGTCGCGAAGGTATCATCTTCGTCGGTGCCACGAACTTTGCAGTCGGCTATGAGGCCATGGAACGTGGCGAATATTGGGGTTCTATCTACCAGTCCCCAGTTGATGATGCCGAAGCCGCCTTGCAGACAGCCATCGACGTAATCAACGGTGAAGAGGTTCCGTTCTTGAACTACTTTGACACACCAAAGATTACGCAGGACAACCAGTCCGAGTTCACAAAGCCAGTGTTCTAAAAACCTCCCGAACTGGCGGGCGGGCCAATCGGTCCGCCCGTTAACTGCGAATGAAGGGGGACGCCATGGGGCGGTTGAGCGGACGATCCTGTATCGTTACAGGTGCAGCACAAGGAATTGGGCGCGCCATCGGGGAAGACCTATTGGCCAACGGCGCCGATGTGTGTTTTGCTGATATAAATTCGGAAAAAATTGAAACTGTTGTTGCAGCCAATAAGGATTTGGCCGCGCAGAACGGTGGCAAGGTTATTGGATGCACGGTGGATGTGACCAACCGCGAGCAAGTCCGCGCGATGATTGCAAAAACTGTGAACGCCTTTGGAAAGCTGGACGTGAAGTTCAACAATGCGGGCGTGAACAAACCGATGAATTTCCTCGAGGTGACAGAGGAAAACTGGAATTTCATAATGGATATCAACGGCCTTGGCGTGTTGATTGGCTGTCAGGAAGCCGCACAGCAAATGATTGCGCAAGGCACCGGCGGCAAGATTATCAACACAGCCTCAATCGCCAGCAGGCAGGGCTATGACAACGTCGCGCCCTACTGTGCGTCGAAATTTGCGGTGGTTTCGCTGACGCAATCCGCAGCACGCGATCTGGCCAAGCATCAGATCACAGTGACCGGCTTTGCGCCGGGCGTCGTGCAAACGGAGATGTGGGAAGACGTCGATCGTGACCTGATGGAAATTGGCGCGTCGCAGCGGCCCGGACAAGCAATGGAAGAATTTTCCAGCGAAATCTTAAAGGGGCGTGTCGCGCAGCCAGATGATATCGTTGGGACAACCACGTTTCTGGCGTCGCGTGATAGTGACTACATGACGGGGCAAATTGTGATGATTGATGGAGGGATGACGCTTGTCTGATTTAGCAGCGACCAACGACGGCGGACGTCGTAAATCCATTATGAACCTTTTGGCGCGGAATGGTATTTTGATCGCCTTTGTGGTGTTCATGATCGGGTTTACGCTGGCAAATGATCGGTTCATCAGCCTTGATAATGTTATGGGCGTTGTGCGCTCTTCCGCCATTCTGGGCGTCATCGCTTTGGGTGTGACCTTCGTGGTTATCAGTGGCAATCTGGACTTGTCCGTTGGGTCGATGATGTCATTTTCCACAATTGTGGTGCTGGATTTGCACGACAAGATTGGCCCCGCCTTTGCGATACCTGTCATGTTTGCCATGACCATGGCGCTCGGGGCGCTGATCGGGTTTCTTGTGGGGTATCTCAAACTTAACTCGCTCATTGTGACGCTTGGGATGCTGTCGGCGATCCACGGGCTGACGCTGACCTATTCGGGCGGCAAGAACATGGATATCGCCGATAAAGAAGGCACATGGTTCGCCGTCTTCGGGCAAGGCCATGTCCTTGGCATTCCGGTTCCAGTCATAATTTTCGGTGTGCTCGCCGCGATCTTGGCGGTTCTATTGGCACGCACCGCGTTTGGGCGACGGGTCTATGCAGTTGGTGGCAACGGCGTCGCCGCGACGTTTTCGGGCATCCCACGCGCACGGGTCGTGTTCCTGTCTTATGTAATTTCATCATTCTGTGTCGCCATGGCGGGCCTGCTTCAGGCAAGCCGATCCATGGGCAGCCAAAACACTGTCGGTCAGGGGCTTGAGCTGGACGTTCTGGCCGCAGTCATCCTTGGCGGTGCATCCTTGCTGGGCGGTTCTGGAACGATCTTCAAAACGGTCATCGGCGTGTTGATCTTGGGCTTCATTCAAAATGGCCTGCTATTGGTCGGCCTGCAATTTTACGTCCAGTACGTCGTGACGTGGGTGATCATTATTCTCGCCGTCTGGTTGGACGTTGCAGCAAAGCGGGGCCGCCTGTGGTCCCCGATCGCGTGAGGGGCTGAACATGACCAAAGACACACTCAAAGGCTTCGTCGGCAAAGGCGCTATCTGGGGCTTTATCGTCCTCGAATTGATCTTCTTTTCCATCGCGGGGGAATTCCTGTCGCTGTCCGACAAGGCGTTCATGGATTGGGACAATATGCTGTTGTTGTTCAAACAATCCGCGCCCATTGGGATCATTGCCCTTGGCATGACCATCGTGATGATCAACGGCAATATCGACTTATCCGTCGGTGCCATGTTCGCGCTGTGTGCGATTGTGATGCTGGATTCCATGACATGGCCGATCTTTGCGGGGCTCGGCGATTGGGTGATCCCGGTCGCTTGGGCGCTGGCGCTGATCACGGGTATGTTGCTCGGGCTGATCAACGGTCTAATCGTCTGGAAGACGGGTGTGGACGCCTTCATCGTTACGCTTGGATCGATGCTCGGCTTTCGCGGGTTGGTGTTCATGTACAATGGCGAAAACCCGACATCACACCTGAACTGGACGCTGGTCGATATGGCCGAAGCCGACATTCTGGGCATCCAAACCCCGACTATCATTTTCGTGGTCTGTACCATCCTGATCTGGCTTCTGATGACGCGCACGGTGCATGGCCGCAACGCCTACGCGGTGGGCGATAACCGCGAGGCTGCGGTGAATGCAGGATAAGTGTTGGCCTGCATATGGTGTTGAACTCGGATTGGCTTTCGGCAGCACTTCATCCGTCGTGTTTTATTCCTCCAGCGGGTCGGTAAACCCCAATGACGGCACCCTTACGAACTTCAATATCACGGCCGTCGCCAGTGGCACCACACTGGTCGGTCAGCGGATCGGTGATTTCGACCTTCGGCGGTGTCATCGCGATCCAATTGTTGCGCAAAGGCTTGGGGCACATCGGCGCAGATACGGCCATGGTGAACCTTGTGATCGGCTTGATTCTGATCGCCGTCTTGTTCCTAGATCAGCAGCTGAACCGCAAAGGCAAAGAGGAGTTGAAAGTATGAGCACCCCAGCGCTGCGACTTGAAAACATTGTCAAAACCTTCCCTGGCGTGCGCGCACTGGATGGTGTGTCATTTGAGGTTTTGCCGGGAGAGGTCCACGCGTTGCTGGGTGAAAACGGCGCGGGAAAATCCACACTGATGAAGGTGCTGGGCGGGATTTATCAACCCAACGAAGGACGGATATTTATCGAGGAACAGCCCGCGAAAATGGCCTCTCCCTTGGATGCGAAATCCAAAGGTGTGGTGTTCATTCACCAAGAACTCAGCCTTGCCGACGAACTTTCGGTGGCCGAGAACATCTATTTAGGTGAGTTGCCTCGCAAGAGCTTCGGGCGCGTGGACTGGGCGACGCTTTATGCCAAATCCGGTGACATCCTGAAACGGCTGAACTGCAATTTCACCCCGCAGACCCGCGTTGGCAGCCTGTCGATTGCCAACAAACAGATGGTTGAAATCGCCCGTGCGCTGACTGTCGAAGCCAAGGCGGTGATCTTTGATGAACCTACGGCGTCGCTGACGGACGCTGAAAAGGTGGTACTATTTGATATCATCAACGACTTGCGTGGCCGTGGGGTGGGCGTGGTCTATATCTCGCACCGAATGGATGAGATTTTTACGATCTCGGATCGCATCAGTGTGCTGCGCGATGGGTCCTATCGCGGATCGCTGGTCACGGCGGACACGGATGAGGACGAAGTGACCCAACTGATGATCGGGCGCAGCCTTGATCTGACCCACGCGATTGTAGCCGCCGAATTGGGCGATGTCGCGTTGAAGGTTGATGGATTGTGCTGCGGATCGCTGTTTCAGGACGTGAGTTTTCAGGTGCGCAGCGGAGAGGTTGTTGGGTTTTACGGGCTCGTCGGGGCAGGGCGCACAGAGATTGCCGAAACCTTGTTTGGCTTACGAACGCCCACGGCGGGCAAAATCGAAATCGCAGGGCTGGAGGTCAAAATCACCTCGCCGATTGACGCGATTGGCCACGGAATTTCGCTGGTACCAGAAGACCGCAAAGAACAGGGCCTCGTGCTGGGGATGAATTGTCGTGATAACATGACCCTGCCGCAGGTGGGTGATCTGACGAATGGCCCGTTTGTATCCGGCAGCCAAGAGATCGCTATTTTTGACACCTATCACGAGAAGCTTGAGATCAAGACGCCAAGCTGGAAACAGCATGTGGGCAATCTGTCCGGTGGCAATCAGCAGAAGATCGTGATTGGCAAATGGCTGTCGATGGCGCCCAAGGTTCTGATTGTGGACGAACCGACGCGCGGCATCGACGTGGGGTCGAAATCCGAGATCCACAACTTGATCCGCGATCTGGCAGCTCAGGGCTATGCGATCATCGTTATCAGTTCAGAAATGCCCGAAGTTTTGCGCGTGTCGGACCGTGTCATCGCGATGTTTCATGGCAAAATCATGCGTGAGTTCACCGCCAAAGAGGTGACAGAGGACAATCTGGTACAGGCGATCTCCGGCATCACGACCGATGAAGTGGCGTAATGCGTATCGGGTTTGCAGGCTTGGGGCGGATGGGCCTGCTTATGGCCCGCAACCTCGCGTCGGCAGGGTTTGATCTTGTGGTTTGGAACCGCACCCATTCAGTGGCTGAACATCTGGCCGCAGAGGTCGGATGTGCAACTGCCAAATCCCCGCGTGGCCTTGCGGAATATTGCGACATCGTCGTCACCATGCTGGCTGATGACGCCGCATCCGAGGCCGTGCATTTTGGCCCCAACGGGCTGTTCCTCGGCTCAAGCGCCACGCATTTCATCGAAATGGGAACGATGAGTCCCAGTCACATTCGTGATTTGGTGAAGTCGGCCCCTGAGGGCGTTGCCGTGATTGACGCGCCAGTATCTGGTGCCACGCAAGCCGCCGCGGATGCCCAGCTTTTGATCATGGCGGGGTGCAGTGACGCCGAAGCCGCGCCGTTGTTGCCGATCTTCGTCGCGCTATCCCGTCAGGTTATCACGCTTGAAACATCCGGCGCGGGTGCTGTGATGAAACTGGCCGTCAACGCAATGATCCACGGCATCAACCAAACACTGGCCGAGGCGTTGACGCTGGCCGAAGCAACGGGAATTGCACCGGACCGCGCCTTTGACGTCATCGAAGCCTCAGCTGCCTGCGCGCCGATGCTGAAATATCGCCGCGCCTTGTATCTGGACGAGGCAGCGCAGGATGTGACGTTCACAGTGGCGCTCGCGCAAAAAGACATGGCGCTCGCCGCTGATCTGGCCCGCGCGCATGGCGTGTCGATGCCCCAAGGTGAGGCAACGCTTGCCGTCCTGTCCAAAGCCAAGGCCGACGGGTTCGCGGACCGCGACATGGCCGCAATTCTAACTTACATGAGGGAGTCTAACGCATGAAAAAGGCAGCTCTTTTTGTCGGCGGCTGGGAAGGCCATGACCCGTCGGCCTTTGCGGATTGGTGTGCCGATCTGCTGCACGGCGAAGGGTTCGCGGTTGATGTCTATGACACCCTCAGCCCTTTGGCGGACCCCGACTCCCTGGCGGATGTCGACCTGATCGTCCCGATCTGGTCCTCCGCTCGATCCGGTCACAAGATCGAATTCGGCAACATGACCAAACCGCAAGAAGACGGCTTGCTGAAATTGATCGCAGCAGGCTGCGGCATCGGCGGCTGGCACGGCCATATGGGCGATGCGTTTCGCGACCGCCCGACATATCATTTCCTGATCGGCGGGCAGTTTGTGGCCCATCCCCCCGGCTGGCCGGACAACATTATCCCGTCAGATGATTTCATCGACTATGACGTCACGATCACCGCGCCAGATCACCCAATTGTAGACGGGATCGACAGTTTTCGCCTGCTGTCCGAACAATATTACATGCTGGTTGACCCCAGCAATGACGTGCTGGCCACGACGACGTTTTCGGGCGAACACCTTTGGTGGATCGAAGGCGCGACCATTCCAGTCGTCTGGACACGGCGATGGGACCAAGGGCGCGTTTTCTATTGCTCAATCGGGCACACTCTGGATGATCTCAAAGTGCCGCAAGTCACAGAGATTGTGCGCCGTGGCCTGGTCTGGGCAGCACGGCAGGAGGAAGCATGACACGTCTCACAATCGTAGCAGTCATAATGGTAGACCCGACGAAGGTTGATGCGATCAAGCCCCTATTCAAATTGCTGATCGCGGAAACTCTGTCAGAGGCGGGATGTGTTCAATATGACCTGCATCAGGACAATCAGGACCCGTCTCGTTTCCTATTTTTTGAGACGTGGGCGACGCGAGAGTTATGGCAAGACCACATGTCAGCGCCGCACGTCAAAGCATTTCAGAGTGCAACGGACGGAATATTAACGTCTGTTGAATTGTTTGAAATGACGCTCCTTTAAAGTCCAACCGCACCATTGGCGAAGTTGTAAGATAAGCAATTGACCCGAAAGCGCGTTCATCGGGCGGTCGATACTTGGGTCTGCGTCAAGACATTTCTCAGCGTTTTTTGGGAATGGCCCAAATGCAATCTCAAGCTTTATTCCTGCGGACAATCTCTGAATGACCGCGTTCTGCGCTGCAACGCGGCAGCTACCCCACAGCGCGAACGGATAGTCTAGGATGAGCCGACATTCGCTGGACGGCGCATGAACTCATACAACGCGGACTTAGCAATCATTGATCCGTTACCTCTAAATGGCCGGTTCCGGCGCTTTGTGACAGCCCAGACGACGGGCATTGCTTCATTTCGTATTCCACAACATACATCGAAGATGTTGCTCGTTAGCTTTAGGCAAAGCGCTTACCCTAGGCACCATATTTTTGAGAAATTTGTCAGTCGTACGGAGCAAGGCGAAGCTAAGAGTCCAACCTGAGTGTCAGCTGCAACGCGTCGCGATTTTTGACACTACTTTTTGGACCTCCAACGCTTCTTGAAAATCTGGACCAGGGTTGATGCCACCGCCAATGGCATCGATCAATTGTGCGACTTCGATGACTTTGAGATCATTGAAGCCCAAATGATGCCCCGGTGCCGGGCAGAAGTTTCCATATGGTGGGTGGCTGGGACCGGCCTCGATTTTGGTAAAGCCCGAGGTGCGGCCGCCACCGGAACCTTTGCAGAGCAGCAGTTCATTCATGCGTTCTTGGCTGAACGCCAGTGCGCCTTTGGTTCCGGTGATTTCCCATGACAGATCCATTGTCCGTCCCGAGGCGGCCCAGTTAGCCTCGATCGTCCCAACGGCCCCGCTTTCAAATTCCACAAGCGCGAAGGTCACGTCATCGACCAGCACAGGCGAGTGTTCAGCGGAGCCCAACGCGATTGGGCGGGTTTTGTGGATGGTGCGGCATTGCCCCGTTGCCTGCGTTATCTGGCCCAGCAGATAACGCGCCATTGATATGATGTGACTGCCGATATCGGCTAAGGCCCCACCGCCATCTGGGTCGGTGCGGAACGAATGCGGGACGTCGGGGTCAGCCATATAGTTTTCGGCATGACGTCCGCGAAACGAGACGATCTCGCCAATTTCACCCGCTTCGATTAGCTCCCTTGCAAGACGGATCATCGGATTGCGCAAAAAGTTAAACCCAACCATCGTGACGACACCGGCCTCTTGTGCGGCTGAACAGCGGGCGGCCATCACTGAATACGAGGGTGGCCTCCGGCCATAAGTGTGTGATGACGCTACCTGCCCTTTGCTGCCGTTCGCGCATGATCGCAGTGCAGCTTCCTCAGAGTGGCCATTTGTCCAACGCGCAGCAATATTGGGCTTACAAGGGCCAACATGGGGAAAATACTGCCGCAAAGAAGGCTCTTGGAATTTATTTTTCTTCGCGGTCGGCCCAACCCGCAAAAATGCGCTCTAAGAAGATTACAGCATAGTACAAAACGATGCCCAAAAACGCGAGCGCAATCAGGACAGCGAACATGAGTGGATAGTCCCCATTGGTTTCGCCAGACTTGAATAGGGCCCCGAGGCCGCGCCCGTGGGGGCTCACGATTTCAACGAGGTTTGTGCCGATAAATGCGAGTGTTGCAGATACTTTCAGGGCTCCAAAAAATTCAGGCAACGTCTTAGGCAAAGCAATTTTACGAAAGATCGTAAACCGCGACGCACCGAGCGCCCGCAGAATGTCACGGTATTCAGGTTCCAACGTTGACAGGCCGATGCCCACAGACACAGCGATTGGAAAAAACGAGATCATAAAAGCCATAAGAACGGTGTTGAAATCATGCTGGCCAATGAAAATGAGCGATATGACGGGCACCAATGTGGCTTTAGGGATAGCATTGAAACCGATCAACAGCGGGTACAGCCCGTCACGTGCGATTTTGGAAAAACCGATGATCATCCCGATCAAAGTGCCAAACACCACCGCCAACATCAGCCCTGCAACTGTTCGCCACAAAGTTTGCCAGCCCATAGTGAGAAACAGATCCTTGTACTTCCAGAACGCAGGCGGCAAATCAGATGGAGAGGCCATCTTGTAGTTGGGCCAATCGTTCACCCAAACCAGAAGCTCCCATAGTCCAAGAAAGATGATCACTGCGATGATGGGCGTGGCGATCTTGCTGAGCATCATTCCCCTACTTCCAAGCGGCCCTGAGCGATTTTGATTTGATCGCGCAAGATGTGCAGCATATCTGCGGCTTTGGGGGTGAACAGCACGTCCAAAGTACGGTCGTCTGGCAGATCAACGTCCATAACGTATTGGGTGCGCGCAGGGCGGTCAGACAGAACAATGACCTGATCGCCCAGAAAGATGCTTTCGCGTAAATCATGGGTTATCAAAACAGCGGTAAATGGCTCAGCGTGGCGCAGGTCGCGCATGGTTTGCCAAAGGTCTTCGCGGGTAAATGCATCCAGCGCGCCAAAGGGCTCGTCCATGATCAACACGTCAGGTTTATGCACCAAAGACCGGCATAAAGAGGCGCGTTGACGCATGCCGCCTGACAGTTCCGAAGGGCGCTTGTTTTCAAATCCGATCAGCCCGACCATGTCGAGCAGTTCCATCGCGCGCGCGCGGCGATCCGCCTTTGGCATTTTTGGGGCGACGATTTCGAGAGGGAGAGTTACGTTTTCTAGGATCGTGCGCCATTCCAGCAGCACCGGGTTTTGGAAGGCCATGCCTACGGTCTTGCGCGGTCCTTTGACTTGCTCGCCATGCAGCCATACCTCACCTTTGTCAGGTTTCATCAACCCAGCAACCAGTTTAGTGAGCGTGGATTTTCCACACCCTGACGGGCCCACAACAGCCGCGAATGTACCTTTGGGAACTGAAACATCTAACCCGTCCAACACCGGCAGCGGCCCGCTTGCCGTTGCGTAGGCGTGGGTAACGCCTTTAATTTCTATGAGGTTTTCGATGATTTTGCCCTTGGGAAAATGGGCCGCCACCAAACCAGCAGCAACCCAAGTATTGTCGTTACTGCAACATCAAGCTGCCATCAGTAGGTAGATAGCTTGGATCAAAATACAGCGACGCATCGGGTTCGTTTTGGAATTCATAGACCGACTTTGTTTGCTCAATCGCGTTCATCATCCGATCATTATCAATAGACCCCATACCGTTTGCGACAACGAAATCCGTCATGACGTTGGCATCAATAGCCATCTGTAACCGCTCTGTCTCTAAGGCGGCATCTGCGGCGGGATTACGTGCTATCAAGGCTTCAATAGCAACATCAGGTGAGGCAATCGCATCTTTCCAGCCCATCGCAACGGCGCTCAAGAAGCCAGTCACAAGCTCAGGGTTAGCCTGTGCGAAATCCGTGTTCACGATGATCGCGTTGCCATAAAGGTCAACGCCATAATCTGCCATCAACAGAACAGAGATGTCTTCCGCAGGCACACCAAGTCGTTTCAAGTTCAAGGTCGAGGAAAACGAGAAACCCGTGATTGCGGCTACATTCCCTTCTGCCAACATTGGCTCGCGTGTTGGGAAACCAACAGGCTCAACGGTAATGGCAGATACATCAATACCTGTCTCAGCAGCAAAGATCGGGAATTGCGCCCATGCGCCATCGGGGGGCGGGGCACCAAGGACTTTACCTTCCAAATCGGCGGGCGTTTCAACGCCAAGTGAGCGTCTGCCAACAATTGCAAAAGGTGGCTTGTCATACACCATCATGACTGCGGTCACTGGGGCGCCCGGGTTCTGATCAAGAAAGCGCATCAACGAATTGATGTCGGCAAAGCCAATCGGGAACGCGCCTGTTGCAACTTTTGGGATCGCATCGAGTGAACCTGCTCCTTCGCTGATCGTCACGGCCATGCCTGCGTCTGTGAAATACCCTGAGTCCAAGGCGTGAAAATAAGGCGCCGAAGGACCTTCAAATTTCCAATCCAACGCAAACGGCAAATCTGTTTCAGCAAATACGGGGGTGGTGAAGATGGCGGCCGCGGCCGCCAGTATTGTTTTGTCAAACATCAGTCTCTGTTCCTTAGGTAGCGTGCGTTGTCATCAGAGTTGACGACGCCAAAGGCGTGCTGAGATTCCCAGAGCAATGAGGCATATTTTGGAAACGTTTACAGTCGTTGCACAATAATCCGTCAATTTTGGGGTGATCGCTCATTATGACTGCATAAACTGAAAGAGCGGTGGTGCCACACGGTTGCATCGACATTATAGGATTAGGTTCGCCGCTTCGCAGAAATCCTGTCAAATGATCTCGCCCCGACCAACGTGAACGGTCCAAACCGGACCTCCAAAGTTATTCAAGATGCTGCGACGCGGCTCGTCATTGCGGCCATTCGTGCAACGCGCGGCATTCTAAAGGTTCAAACA
>JAGGNB010000100.1 GCA_017886375.1 Octadecabacter sp. | reverse complement strand
GTCATGGGTGGCGTTTGATGGCGGGATGGCGCGGATTTGGCCGGTTGGGGGGTGAAGGCAGCACTTGGTACAGATCGCAAGATGTCTGTTTTGGCGGAAAGAGCCGCAATTGGTTGCGCAGCAAAAGTGCGGTATATGATCTTCATCTCAGCGAAGTGGAGAATAATATGTCAGCGCAACTTGGACGAATTATCATCTACACAAAGCGGACCGAGGCACTTGTGGAATTCTATTGCACGCATTTTGGTTTTGAAGTGCTACGGCTCAAAGGTGATCGGATCGTTGAGCTCATCCCTCAAGGTGCTGGAGCGAATATTCTTTTATATCCTATGTCAGAAGGCCGGAAGGAAGGCCAAACGCTTGTTAAGCTGGTATTTGATGTCAAAGACGTTGAAGGGTTCTGCAGCGATGCAAAGGATCGAGGATTGCTATTCGGGTCCATTCATCACGCTGACGGCTACTGCTTCGCCAATACGAAAGACCCTGCGAAAAATTCCGTATCCGTCTCAAGCCGCGCATTTGTAGAGCGGTAGGCAAGAAGGCCTCGAAGCAGACATTCACGCACAGAAAAACCCCCGCCGATTGCTCGGCGGGGGTTTGAAGCCTTAAGTCCGGTGTGGGGCCCGCAAATTCGTAATCGAATTCGCTACACCCCACTTGGCGATTTTCACGTTGTGAAAATTACCAGTCTTCGCGAAGAACCGTGCGTGTTTTCACAGGCAATTTCATCGCAGCGAGGCGCAGGGCTTCGCGGGCGACGTCTTCGGCTACACCATCGATTTCGAACATGATGCGGCCAGGTTTGACCTTACATGCCCAATAATCAACGGAGCCTTTACCCTTACCCATACGAACTTCGGTGGGCTTGGACGTCACGGGTACGTCTGGGAAAATACGGATCCAGACGCGGCCTTGACGTTTCATGTGACGTGTCATCGCGCGGCGTGCTGCCTCGATCTGACGTGCTGTCACACGTTCTGGCTCGGTTGCTTTAAGACCATAAGTACCGAATGTCAGGTCAGAGCCGCCTTTGGCTTCTCCCTTAATGCGGCCTTTATGCTGCTTGCGGAATTTAGTGCGTTTTGGCTGAAGCATTGATCAATCCTCCTAGCGATCACGGCCACCAGGACGAGCGCCGCGCGGAGGCGGGCCATCCTGAAGCTCTTGCAGCTTACGATCATGTGCGGACGGGTCGTGCTCCATGATTTCACCTTTGAAGATCCAAGTCTTGATCCCGATGATACCATAGGCAGTCTGCGCTTCTACGTGAGCGTAATCGATGTCGGCACGAAGTGTGTGCAAAGGCACGCGGCCCTCACGATACCATTCGGTCCGCGCGATCTCGGCACCGCCAAGACGGCCCGCGAGGTTCACACGAATACCAAGGGCACCCATACGCATTGCGTTCTGCACGGCACGCTTCATAGCGCGACGGAAGGACACACGGCGTTCGAGCTGCTGCGAGATACTCTCACCAACAAGCTGGGCGTCAAGCTCAGGCTTGCGGACCTCAAGGATATTGAGGTGCAGTTCGCTGTCGGTCAACGCAGCAAGCTTCTTGCGGAGCGTCTCAATGTCCGCGCCTTTCTTGCCGATGATGACGCCAGGGCGTGCAGTGTGAATGGTCACGCGGCACTTCTTGTGCGGACGTTCGATGATGACACGGCTAATACCAGCCTGCGCGCATTCTTTCTTGATGAAGGCCTTGATCTTAAGGTCTTCGAGAAGAAGATTGCCGTAGTCTTTGGTATCTGCGTACCAGCGGCTGTCCCAGGTACGGTTGACCTGAAGACGCATGCCGATCGGGTTTACTTTGTTACCCATTATGCTTGCTCCTCAACTTGGCGCACCAGGATTGTCAGCTCAGAGAACGGCTTGACGATTTTGCCGAAACGGCCACGGGCACGAGGGCGTCCGCGTTTCATCGTCAAGTTTTTACCCACATAGGCTTCGGCGATGATCAATTCATCAACGTCGAGGTTGTGGTTGTTTTCTGCGTTCGCAATTGCGGACTGAAGACATTTCTTCACATCTGCTGCGATCCGCTTTTTGGAGAACGTCAGGTCCGTGAGGGCCTTGTCCACCTTTTTGCCGCGGATCATTGCTGCGACGAGGTTCAGTTTCTGTGGCGAAGTGCGAAGCATGCGCAGTTTTGCACGGGCTTCGTTGTCAGCCACGCGGCGGGGATTTTTATCCTTGCTCATGGCTTATTTCCGCTTCGCTTTTTTATCAGCCGAGTGGCCATAATAGGTGCGGGTCGGGCTATATTCGCCAAACTTCTGACCGATCATGTCTTCGGTGATAGATACTGGGATATGCTTCCGGCCGTTATAAACGCCGAACGTCAAGCCAACAAACTGTGGCAGGATCGTCGAGCGACGGGACCAGATTTTGATTACGTCATTGCGGCCAGATTCCTTGGCAACTGCGGCTTTCTTAAGCACGTAGCTGTCAACGAACGGACCTTTCCATACGGAACGAGCCATTCTTAACGACCCTTCTTTTTGGCGTGCCGTGACCGGACGATAAGCCGGTTGGACGCTTTGTTCTTGTTGCGGGTTTTTGCACCCTTCGTGGGCTTACCCCATGGCGTCACTGGGTGACGACCACCAGACGTACGACCTTCACCACCACCATGCGGGTGATCGACAGGGTTCATAACGACACCACGGACCGACGGACGCTTACCATAATGGCGCATACGACCGGCTTTACCCATGTTCTGGTTGGAGTTGTCAGGGTTGGACACGGCACCGACGGTGGCCATGCATTCCTGACGCACGAGGCGAAGTTCACCCGAGCTCAGACGGATCTGCGCGTAACCGCCATCCCGACCAACGAATTGAGCGTATGTTCCAGCTGCACGGGCGATCTGGCCGCCTTTGCCTGGCTTCATCTCAATGTTGTGGATGATGGTACCGATGGGCATGCCAGAGAACGGCATTGCGTTGCCTGGCTTGATGTCTGCCTTGGCAGACGCGATGACTTTGTCACCAATCGCAAGACGCTGCGGTGCGATGATATAAGTCTGTTCGCCATCAGTATATTGAACCAGCGCGATGAACGCGGTGCGGTTCGGGTCATATTCAATGCGCACAACGACGGCTTGAACGTCGAATTTGTTGCGCTTGAAATCTACGATGCGGTAAAGGCGTTTTGCCCCACCACCACGACGACGTGATGTGATCCGTCCGGTGTTGTTCCGTCCGCCCGACTTGCTCAGACCCTCAGTGAGGGCCTTAACTGGGCGACCTTTCCAAAGCTCCGAACGGTCAATCAGCACCAACCCACGTTGGCCAGGCGTCGTCGGTTTATACGACTTTAGTGCCATGTTTGCTACTTCCGTTTGCTTGGCGGACCCATATGGGCCCTGATGTTATAGGCCCCCGTAGGTGCCCGACTTGGTCTTCTTTGTGGTCAAAGCTGCGCAGTGACCGACACAACAACAAAGCCCCAGACGAATCTGGGGCTGTGGTGTTGGGCGGTGTATAGGGTTGTAGGGTAAGAGTGTCTACTGAGA
>JAGGNB010000151.1 GCA_017886375.1 Octadecabacter sp. | reverse complement strand
CTTCTTCACAAAGGCTTACGGCGATCTAGCGTGTTGTTGAGCGCCGCACCGACAAGTATGAGGTACGCACTCAGATAAAACCAGAATAGCAGGGCGATGACCGCACCAAGCGATCCGTACACTTCATTGTACGTCGCAAAGTTTGCCACATAAGCCGAGAACGCTGCCGACATTGCGAGCCAAAACGCGACCACAACAAACGCGCCCGGCGTCACCCAGCCCATCCGCGCATAACGCCGGTTGGGTCCATAACGGTACAAAAGCCCCAACCCCACAAACAGAACCGCAACCACAAGGCTCCAGCGGAACAATTCGAGCAAAACGGTTTGATCTGTATTAAACGGGATCACCGCCAAAAAGATCGGCGCGACGACGACCATCAACAGGGCCACAATCGCAATACCAATCAGACAGATCGTCAACAGCAATGCCACCAAGACATGTCGGATGCTGCCGCGATTAGGCCGATTGAAAATCGCGTTCAATCCACGGATTAAAGCCGCAACGCCAGTGCGTGCCGACCAAAGAGCCAGCCCGATTGACACTAATGTCGTAACGCCCAGCGTCGCGCTTCCGGCACTTAGCAATCCGTCGATCTGGGTCTGGAACAACTGAAAGACCCCGTCAGGCATCAAACCGGCCATCAAATTAAGCTGCGATTCAACAACGATCGGATCAGCTAAAATACCAAACAAGGATATCGTCGCTGCGATGCCCGGAAAAATCGCAAACAAGCCATAAAACGCAACCCCTGCAGAAATCAGGCCCGCGTTCTTTTCCCCCAGATCATCAAGGACTTGGCGCGTGATCTCAAAGGCTGACCGCCAGTTCAAATGGGGTTCCTAGTTTGCATAAACACTCACTTCCGGCAGCCCTGTCAGCGGCGCTTCGATCAGGCGCATCGCCGCAAGCGAAATCTGGCTGCCTGACCCGAGCGCACCACCAGACGGGCGCAATTCAAGGTTCACGGACATGCCGTTGTATTCGACGCGCCCGTTCGTGACCGCTGCCACCAAAGGCGTCTTGAGCCAGATACCCGGATCGGTCGGGCTGCCAAGGCTGGCGATGGTGGACCCAAGACGGCGCTCTCCGCCTGCGGGCGGCGCAACTGCTGCCGCGCGATCCTGCGTTGTGGTGGTATCAAATTGTTCAACTGTGCGGGCATTGGGTGGCGGTGGTGGCGGCAAATCAGGTCGCGTTTGGCTGTTGTCCAAAGATGGGCGGATCGGCGGCGCAAACGCAGCCCCGCGCGACGGCGAAAGATCGGGACTGACGATTCCGTCCGTGGCAACACGCGCGGAATTCGCGTTCTGCAGCTCCCCAAGAAACGAACCTTCAGTGCAAGCCGATAGCCAAATCATGGCCGCAATCGTGACAATGTATTTCATGCGGCCAAGCTAAGGTTGCCCCCCGTCGCTGTCGAGGGGGAATTGGTCGCGTAATTCCCTTGCGCGAGGGTTTGCGCGTCCCTACCTTAAAGTGATGAAGCAACCTCTTATCGATCCATTCCAGCGTGCCATCACCTACCTGCGGGTTTCGGTGACAGATCGCTGCGATTTCCGCTGCGTCTACTGCATGTCTGAAAACATGACCTTTCTGCCGAAAAAGGACCTTCTGACGCTGGAAGAACTGGATCGAATGTGCACGAGCTTCATTGGATTAGGCGTTGAAAAACTTCGCATAACCGGCGGTGAGCCTTTGGTCCGTCGCGGTATCATGACGTTCTTTAACGCCATGTCGCGCCACCTTGAATCCGGCGCGCTGAAGGAATTGACGCTAACGACCAACGGCTCGCAGCTCGAAAAATATGCGGATGACTTATACGCCGCTGGCGTGCGCCGGATCAATGTATCGCTTGATACGCTGGACGACGACAAGTTCGCCGAAATCACCCGCTGGGGCCGTCTGCCCCAAGTCATGCGTGGCATTGACGCAGCACAACGCGCAGGCATGCGCGTCAAGATCAACGCAGTGGCTTTGGCAGGTTTCAACGAGGTGGAATTGTTTACCATGCAAGCGTGGTGCGCGGACCGCGGCGTCGACCTGACATTCATCGAAGTCATGCCCATGGGCGACATCGGCAATGAAGATCGCATTATGCAATACTGGTCGCTCAAAGATCTACGCGCACGACTGGAAGAACGCTTTACGGTTACCGATTTGGCCGAACGTACTGGCGGCCCTGCCCGCTACATTCGTCTCGAAGAAACTGGCCAGAAAATTGGCCTGATCACCCCGATGAGCCATAATTTTTGCGAAAGCTGTAACCGCGTGCGCATCACCTGTACGGGTGAAATCTACACCTGTCTGGGCCAAGAAGGGCACTCCGATCTGCGCGCGCCCCTGCGGGCCAGCGAGAATGACGCGCAACTAGAAACGGCTATTCGCGCGGCAATCGGCTTAAAACCCAAGGGTCATGATTTCGACTATTCGCGCCAAACTGTCGATGGTCAGGTTTCAAGACACATGAGCCATACAGGCGGCTAGGGCTTCCGAGCGATAAAATCGATCAGCGCGGCTTTGCCAACATGCGCACTGCCAGACGTTTGATCGCACTCGTAGGATGCGCTTCGCTCGATGATCCAGCCGGCAAAGACCTCATGCAATTCTGCTTGTGTATACATATTCTCTGCCGTGGGCGGGCCACCGGTACCGCGCCCGATCTGTTCGGGGCGATATCCATGCAGCACAATCCGCCCCCCTGTGCGCAGGGCCCGCGTCATGTCCGCAAATTGCTTGGCGCGTTGTTGTTGCCCGACAAACTGGATGAATATTCCGACAACCATGTCAAACTGCTGCGTCCAATCCCACTGGTTCCATTCTGAAACATGGGTTTGCACCTCAACGCCCGACTCTTTGGCCAATGCAGCAGCACGTCCGACGGCCGTGGCAGACATATCAAACGCGGTTACGTTCATGCCATGGCGCGCCAAATGCACCGCATTGCGCCCCTCCCCGTCCGCCGCGCACAACACCGATTGGGACGGCAGCGCCAGCCACGGATTTGCTGCCAAGACGCCGGACGGCTCTCTCCCGAATAGATAGCCGTCCTCAGCTGCAAAACGATCTTCCCACATTATGCCGCAGGCATCCGCTGCTCAACAATCTCAGCCCACCAGCTGCATCCTGCAGGGATCGCCTCGTCGTTGAAATTGTATTCGGGGTGGTGGACCATGGCCGTGTCGCCGTTACCCACCAAAATATACGCACCGGGACGTTCTTCGAGCATGAATGCGAAATCCTCACCTCCCATAATAAGGGGTGCGTCATCGCAACCACCTGAGATGGACGTCGCGACCTTTGCGGCAAATTCGGTCTGCGCGTCGGAATTCACCATCACCGGATAGCCGCGCATGTAGTTAATTGCCGCTGTGCCACCGAATGTCGCGGCGGTGCCGTTGCAAATCTCTGCGATGCGCTTTTCTGCCAAGTTTCGCATTTCCTCGGACATTGTGCGCACCGTACCGCGAATATCGATTCGTTGCGGGATGACATTGAACGCCTTTGATGACGACTCAATCGACGTCACCGACACCA
>JAGGNB010000017.1 GCA_017886375.1 Octadecabacter sp. | reverse complement strand
TTCAAGATCGATACCTACCGTCGCGCATTTGCTTATGTGTTTGAAGGCAAAGCCGCCTTCGCCGACGCCAGCGCCCCCACCGGCGTTTTGCTGGAAAAAGAGGTCATGGGCGAAGAGGTCAACATCCGCGACATGTCTGGCGATCGCACCCTGATCCGGTTCGGCACGGGCGACGAAGTCACCGTGCAGGCGGGACCAGAAGGTGTGCGCTTCTTGCTGATATCAGGTGCGCCGATTGAAGAACCCGTCGCATGGCACGGCCCCATCGTGATGAACACGCAGGATGAATTGAAACAGGCGATCCGCGATTTACGCAACGGCACGTTTATCAAGCCCGCGCATTAGGGGGCGTCTACCGTTGATCCGCCCATATTGAGCCATAAAATAGGCGGAATAAAACGGTATCCACCCAGCATAACATGAAGCTGGAGTGCGAAATGAACCTGCTTAAATCCTTGGCCGCTTCGATATTTATCTGTGCGATGTTTTTCATAGGTGGATCCGTTGTCTTCGGCAGCGACGAGGCTGTGTCACTTGCGCTTGATGAGCATGACCAGATGGCTGCCAATGACAGTCAGGCCGCTTTGCCTATCAACGTTGACCGAATCGAGGTCGCTTGGCGTGACTGGATGGCACGACACAATGTCACGCAAAGCAGCATCGCAATTGGTCAAGCCGGAGAACTTTTGCACAGTGCGGGGGAAATGCGTAGCCCCGAACAAGCCTATCCCATGGCCAGTCTGTCCAAGGCGATTACAGGGATGTGCTTGAACCAGCTGCTTGCCCAAGGTCCGTATTCTTGGTCCAGCACTTTGGCGGACCTTGCACCAGTGTTTTTGCAGGTGAATTTGACAATAAACACCGCGATGACCGATCTTACATTGGCGCAAATCGCCACCCATACCAGCGGGCTGCCAGAAATATTGACGTATGGGTCTGCATCGCACCGCTCCGTAAACCTCAGCAGCCAGTCCACAATGACCCGCGCAGCGCTGGGCGAGCCTGATAATTTCGGGCCACGGGGCAGCCGCATATATTCCAATGCGAACTATGCGATCTTGGGCGTTTTGATCGAAGCCATGACGGGTGAGGCCTATGCGGAATACTGCGGCACCCACATCATGATCCCGGCTAGTGCTACGCAAGCAGGGGTCTTTGGACGCATGGCATCTACTGCTGGCTATGGCGGTTGGTCTGTTTCGGTCGAAGACTATGCGCGTTTTGCCATGCACTGGTTTGACCCTGCGCAACCATGGATGATGCGGCCAGCCGATTTTGCCTATGACGCAGGGGCGCAGTACGGAATGGGCACGAACGTCTATCCAGATCGGGGCGGTACGTATGTCGGTCACAGCGGGCGGTGGACACACAATGACCCGAACAAACCCAATATTGGCGCCTTGTTCTTCGTAAGCGCTGATGGCGTTACTGTTGTTGTAAATTGGGACCAATCATTGGACTACGGCCTTTACGACGACCTCTACCAAGTGTTGTACGACGCCCTTTGAACGCAAAGGGCCCACCAGTTCTGGCGGGCCCTTCAAAATTCGATAACTCATCTACTTAACGGCGGCGGTCGCGGCGTGATGACATGGGCTGGAATGCGACGCTGACATGGGCTTCGCAATAGGGTTTGCCCTGCTGCACGGCCAAACCACAAAACCAGAACTGTTCAGTCGCAGGATCGCCAACGGGCCACTTGCAGGTCTTTTCGGTCAATTCCATCAAGCTGATCTTCTTGGCGGTTTTTTCCACCTCGTTGACCTTTCGCAAGGCCTCTGGGCTGATCTCATTGGCGGAAGGCTGCGGTGGCAATGGCTGACCGGCAGGAATGATCTGGCGGCGCGCGAACGGCACTTTGGGCTGGGCTGCGGGCGACGCGGATTCTGTGCGCGGTTCCTGAATTTCCGCGACCTCAGTAGAGGCCACTTTCGGCGGAGCCTTGGGCTTGGCCGGTGCCTTGGGCTTGGCGTCCGCTTTGGGGGTGGTGGGCTTGCTTGCGCCGCCGGACCCTGCACGATTGCTCAGGCCTAGACGGTGGACCTTGCCAATGACGGCGTTGCGCGTGACGCCCCCCAGTTCTTTGGCGATCTGGCTGGCGGACTGGCCCTCCCCCCACATCTTTTTCAACACGTCTACGCGGTCGTCAGTCCAGGACATATTAGTTCCACTTATTTGGCCAGAGGTTGGGTATGCGCCCCATGTCGCGTATGGGGTTGAGAAATCTTTCAATTCCCTATTCTAAGCTCCCTAGCGCCGGATACAACCACCCCCGCGCCAAAAAGGAATCACTGATGCATGACAGCAAGGCCGAAATGGCAAATGATATGGGCGTGCGTCGCTTCGGTGCGGTGAACTGGCTGGGGACATGGACACTGGCGCGCCGCGAAGTTTTGCGGTTCATGAACGTCTGGTCGCAGACGATTATGGGGCCGTTGGTGAATGCGGGTCTGTTCCTTCTGATCTTTACGATCGCCATCGGCCCGCAGCGCGGTGACGTGATGGGTGTGCCGTTTATGGAATTCCTCGCACCAGGAATTTTGACAATGACGGTGATCCAGAATGCGTTCGCCAACACGTCGTCGTCGATCGCATCTGCCAAGGTGGGTGGTAACATCGTCGACACGCTGATGCCACCACTGTCGGCGCTTGAGCTTTTGGTCGGATACATCGCAGGGGCCGTGGCGCGCGGCATGATCGTCGCGGTGGTCATCACCATCGGTGCCGTTTGGCTGATCGGCATGCCCGTGGCCCATCCTGCTTGGGCGCTGACGTTTGTTGTGCTCGGGTCGATCCTGATGGGCGCACTGGGTATGGTTGCGGCGGTATTCGCCAACAAATTCGACCAGTTGAGCGCCATTACCAACTTCCTCGTGACGCCGCTCGCGTTTCTGTCGGGCACATTCTATTCAATTGAGGCCCTGCCGCCGTTGTTGCAAACATTGTGCCACTGGAACCCGTTTTTCTATATCATCGACGGCGTGCGCTTTGGCACCATCGGCATAAGCGACAGCAACCCGTGGCTTGGCCTTGCGGTGGTGCTTGGCTGCTCGGCGGTGATCCTGACGATTGTGTGGTATTGGCTGAAAACCGGCTATCGCCTGAAGGCTTAGACCCGACCACCCATGCTGACGGGGATGCGCCGCGCGCGGCTGCGGTTCACCGCCTCGCGCCATGCGAGCAGTGCTGCACCTGATACGATGATCGCCGCCCCTAAAACGCTGATCCAGTCGGGGATTTGCGCAAAGATCGCCCAGTCGTAAAGGCCAGCAAAGATCAGCGTCAGGTAGCTGAATGGCGTCACAAAGGATGCATCCGCGCGCGCAATCGCATTGATAAAACAGGTCTGCGCCCCCGCCATCAACAGCCCCAGAGCAACTAAAACGCCCCATTGCGCCAACGTCGGCGGTGCCCAGAACGCGATCACTGCCACGCTCATCAACACACACCCAATGGCGTTGTTGATCAGCAAAATTTGCAGCGCCGGTTCGCGGTCAGCCAGCTTTTTGATGAACACCAGCTCAAACCCCATCGCCAGCGCCGCCCCAAGGGCCAGCAATGCAGCAACCTGAAACGTATCCGGCCCAGGGCGCAACAAGATCAACGCGCCAACAAACGCCATCCCTGCGGCCAACCACCGCCAGCGTCCGACTTTTTCGCCAAGAAACGGAATTGCTAGAATCATTCCGAACACGGGGTTCAGAAAACTAATCGCTGTGGCGTCCGACATCGGAATGAACGCGACAGCGGCAAACATCAGCGTCACACCCGTCGCGCCAAAAATGGTGCGCGCCAGATGCAATCTCACGTTGGGGGCGCGAATTTTCGGGCGCAGCACCGCGCTTGCCGTGATGAACCCGATGAACGCAAACATAAATCGCCCATGGCTGATCTGTAACGGATGCAGCGGTGCGCCAAGCGTGTCGGTCCCCAATGACTTTGCGGCAAGCATCGTTCCCGCGATAAACAAGGTCGCGGTGATCATAAGCACAACGGCTGTCAAAGGGGCTTGGGGGCGGGCCATGCACGTGAATGTCACGGCCCAGATGCGGGATCAAGACAGGTGTTCATTGCTAAACGCCGCCGTGTTGCC
The DNA here is from genome assembly GCA_017886375.1 of Octadecabacter sp. GTDB lineage: Bacteria > Pseudomonadota > Alphaproteobacteria > Rhodobacterales > Rhodobacteraceae > Octadecabacter. Next base: position 10,001 of record JAGGNB010000017.1, on the reverse strand, counting down.
CTATATTTGAGGGTGACATTATAGGAGCGTTACGATGCAACGAACCGGCCACTGTCTTTGCGGGGCGACCCGTTACACCATCACCTCTGGCGCGAAATTCGGCATCAGGTGTTATTGCAGCGATTGCCGGCGGTTGTCGGGGGCAGGGTCTGTGGCGCAATTCGCCTTTCCAGAAGAGGCCGTTACGATAGAAGGCCCGCTCAAGCATCATTTTGGCACAGCCAACAGCGGCAACGCGCTCGATTTCGGGTTTTGCGGTGATTGTGGTTCGCCGATCATGAAAACAACGACACGGGCCAAAGGTCTGATATTTGTCTATGCAGGCAGCATGGAAGATATGGATGGCTTGCCGCCCCTGCGTCCGGTGTTCGAAGAAGCCCGCCCGACATGGGATGCGCCGCATGCGACACGGGCACCCGAGCCCTAGGTGGTTCCCCCTTGCCAAGCCGGACCCGATTGGCCTAGAAATTCCCCATGATATTATTTTCGACCCAGTTCGCGCTTGAGAGCCGACGCTGATCTTGTGATCCGCGCCGCGACACCTGTTGGCGAACCGCTCGCTAAATCCCCAATATTATGAACTTACAGCCCCCGCTCAAAGACCTATGGGCCCTTATTTGCAAAGGTTGATCGCAATGATCACGTCTATCCTTCCGACCTATACCCGTGCCCCGCTGACATTCGTCAGTGGGTCAGGCTCTTGGCTCGTGGAAGCAGACGGGCGACGTTTTTTGGATCTGGGCGCAGGGATCGCGGTGAATGTGCTGGGCCATGCGCACCCCGATCTGGTCGCGGCCCTGACGGAACAGGCCAACAAACTATGGCACGTATCCAATCTGTATAACATCCAACCCCAGCAAAAGCTTGCGGATATGTTGGTCGAACACACCTTTGCGGATACGGTCTTTTTCACCAATTCCGGCACCGAAGCGTGCGAACTGGCCGTTAAGATGGCGCGCAAATATCACTACGACAAAGGCGCGCCCGAACGCACGGACATCATCACCTTTGATGGCTCATTTCATGGACGCTCCGCCGCTGGCATCGCCGCTGCGGGCTCCGAAAAGATGACCAAAGGGTTCGGCCCGCTGTTGCCCGGATTTGTCCACCTGCCGTTTGGCGATCACGACGCCCTGACGCAGGCCGCGGCATCCCCGACAGTCGGTGCAATCATGGTCGAACCCGTGCAGGGCGAGGGCGGCATCCGCGCGCTGCCTGACGCCTGCCTCAAGGGTCTGCGCGATCTGTGTGATGAACATGGCATCCTGATGATCCTCGACGAAGTGCAATGCGGCGTGGCCCGCACCGGCAAATTGTTCGCGCACGAATGGTCGGGCATCACCCCAGATATCATGATGGTCGCCAAAGGCATTGGCGGCGGCTTTCCACTTGGCGCTGTTCTGGCCACACAAAACGCAGCGTCCGGCATGACCGCTGGCACCCACGGATCGACCTATGGCGGCAACCCGCTGGCCTGTGCGGTGGGCTGCAAAGTCATGGATATTGTCGCCAATCCCGACTTCCTCGCTGAGGTGAACCGCAAAGCAGGCCTGCTGCGCCAGAAACTCGAAGGTCTTGTCGCAGGCCATCCGGCGGTGTTTGAGGCCGTGCGCGGCAGCGGGTTGATGCTTGGCCTGAAATGCAAAGCGCCCAATACGGACATCGTGCAGGCAGGCTACAGCGAAAACCTGCTGACTGTTCCGGCGGCCGACAACGTGATCCGCCTGCTCCCGCCGCTCAATATCACGGACACCGAAATCGAAGACGCTGTCGATCGCCTTGAAAAAGCAGCGACAAAGGTCGCCCTCAATGTCTGAGTATACCTTCAGACCGATGACGAGGGCGGATTACCCGATGTTCTCCCACTGGCTCGACCAGCCCCATATCGAAGGCTGGTGGCAAGAAGGTGCAACAGAATTGCGCCTGATCGAAGACGATTTAAAAACGGGCCTTGTGGACATGCGGATCGCTGAATTGGGCGGCACGCCTTTTGCCTTCATTCAGGATTACAACGCCCACGCCTTCGGTGCGCCACACTACGTAGATTACAATAAGGACGCCCGCGCAGTCGACACTTTCCTTGGTGATTCTACCTTCCTCGGAAAGGGCCATGGCGCAGGCTACATCGGCGCGCGCATCGCCGAGCTGCGAAAATCCTACCCGTTGGTGATCGTCGATCCCGAAACCAGAAACACGCGCGCCATCGCAGCCTACGCCCGCGCGGGGTTTCGCAAAGACAAACCCGCCACTTGCGAAGACGGCACCCCCGTCCAGATCATGACCTACAGCTGAACCTCTTACCCTTCCTTACCCCCGTCTTTGCTTGAAAAGTATCCCGGGGGTTTGGGGGCTGGCCCCCGTCCGCCATTAACCAAAAGCGAAACCCTATGACCCATTTTCTCGACATCCACACCACATCCCCTGCCGATCTTCGCGGCATCATCGACACTGCGGCGTCGATGAAAAAGGCGCGCGCGGGCTTGCCCAAAGGCACGCCGGACGCCGATCAACCGCTTGCGGGCCACATGGTCGCGCTGATCTTTGAGAAACCCAGCACCCGAACGCGCATCAGTTTTGATGTCGGCGTGCGCCAGATGGGCGGCGAAACGATGGTGCTGTCGGGCAAAGACATGCAGCTGGGCCACGGCGAAACCATCGCCGATACCGCCCGTGTGCTGTCGCGCTATGTCGATCTCATCATGATCCGCACGTTTGAGGAACAGACCTTGCTGGAAATGGCCGAATATGCCTCCGTTCCGGTCATCAACGGGCTGACAGATCGCACGCACCCGTGCCAGATCATGGCTGATATTTTAACGTTTGAGGAACACTCGGGCCCGATCAAGGGCAAAAAGGTGGTCTGGTCCGGTGATGGCAACAACGTCTTTGCCTCCTTTGCCCATGCCGCCAAACAATTCGATTTCGATCTGGTCTTTACCGGTCCCGAAACCCTGCAACCCGAAGCCGCGCTTGACGGGCTTTATACCACGCAACGCAATCCCGACATTGCGGTGCAGGGCGCGGACCTTGTGGTGACGGACACATGGGTCTCCATGCACGACCCGCAATCGGCCCGCGAACGCCGCCACAACCAGCTGCGCGGCTATCAGGTCAACGCGGGTCTCATGGCCAAAGCCAAGCCGGACGCCTTGTTCATGCATTGCCTGCCCGCGCACCGCGACGACGAAGCCACATCAGAGGTCATGGACGGTCCACGTTCGGTCATCTGGGACGAGGCAGAGAATAGAATGCATGCACAAAAGGCTGTGCTGCGGTATTGTTTGGGGACATGATGCGCAGGCATCCGCCCCAGCACGCACCGCGATTGCGATAGGGCAATCGCTGCCTCCGTGTCGGCGAAACTCTGTTTCACCGTGGACCAGGCTGAAAACCGCATGCACGCGCAAAAGGCTGTGCTGCGGTATTGTTGGGTCGATAAATCCAACGGTTTTAGGCTGCACACGGTGCTAAGCTGGGCGAAGGGCCCGCACCTTTGATTCCCGTTCGTGACCGCGATTGCCAAGAAACCGGTAATCGTTGCCGCACCCCCGTCGTAACGTCACATCTTGTCTCGTTCTAAATCCGGCATATTATTTAACCTATAATTTATAGCCTGAGTAATATGACCGATATCAACCGAAATATCACAGTGCATCCTGCCCGTCTGTCACGACCGTGGCATGCGTTGTATCGGTTTGCATTTTATCCTGTGCTGATCACGCAAGGTCCGTTCATCAGATGGAACACGGTGAAACTGCCCGAACCGACAGGTCCGCGCGCGGGTGTCATCGGCGCAGGTCCGGATTTGCGTCTTTTGATCCTTGGCGACAGTTCTGCCGCTGGCGTCGGCGTCTCTGATCAATCCGACGCGCTGTCGGGCCAGATTGCGACGCTTTTGTCAGATCAAGTGCGGCTGGACTGGCAGCTTGTGGCGCGCAGTGGCGACACCACGCCAATGGCCTTGTGCCATGTGAAAGCTGCGCAGCCGCGCCAAGTTGATATTGCCGTGTTGGGCTTGGGCGTGAACGACATCCTGCGCGGCACGACGCGCGCGCAGTGGCTTGCCCAAACACAGGCGCTGATTGATTATTTGACCGATGAAATGGGCGTTGGGCACGTTTACGTCTCTGGCCTGCCACCGGTTTGGCAATTCCCGCGCCTGCCCAACCCGCTGCGCTGGACGCTGGGCCATCGCGCCGCGCGGTTTGATCGCGGCCTTCGCAAGATGCTGGCTGATCAGACCACGGCGACGATGATCCCCGCCCACATCAAAATGCATGCAGACGTCATGTCCGAAGACGGGTTTCACCCCGGCCCGTGGGTCTACACGCAATGGGCGCACGCGATTGTTGCGCGGTTCAAGTTTGATCGCGGTCTCTGACCTTGTAGCTTGGCCGCGGCGGGCTTAGTTTTTGGGTATTCATCAAAGGATATCGCAATGCCTGATACTGCAACGCTTGGCCTGTATGGTCTTGGAACCATGGGCAGCGCCCTCGCTCTCAATATATTGGACAACGGCTTTGCGCTGCATGTGTCCAACCGCTCCAGCGACGCGGTGCCGCTTTTCGTTGAAGAAGCGGACGCGGATGGACTGGCCGGCAAGCTGACAGGCAGCGACAGTCTGGACGCGATGGTCAACGCCATGCCAGCCCCGCGGGCAATCATTCTGATGGTGCCATCGGGCAAACCCGTTGACGCGACAATTCAAACGCTGATCCCGCTGCTGGCCAAGGGCGACACGATCATCGACGCCGGCAATTCCGATTTTCGCGACACGATCCGGCGCACCAAAGACATTGAGGAACAGGGCCTGACGTTCATCGGCATGGGCGTGTCAGGCGGCGAAGACGGCGCGCGCCATGGCCCGTCGATCATGGTCGGTGGCAGCCCCGCCGCGTGGGACGCCGTGCGCGATGTCATCGAAGCGATTGCTGCCAAATTCAATGGCGAACCTTGCGCCGACCACCTTGGCCCCGACGGGGCAGGACATTTCGTCAAGACGGTGCACAACGGCATCGAATACGCCGATATGCAACTGATCGCTGAGGTTTACGGCTTGATGCGCTATGGCCGCGGACAATCGCCCGGCGACATTGGTGCGGTTTTTGATCGGTGGAACAAAGGCGCGCTCGAAAGCTATCTGGTCGAAATCACGGCCAAGGTCCTACAGGCCACTGACAGTGAAACCGACCAACCCGCCGTCGACGTGATCCTTGATGCGGCGGGACAAAAAGGCACGGGCCGCTGGACCGCAATCGAGGCCATCCGCATGGGCCAATCCGCAAACGTGATCGAAGCGGCCGTTGCCGCGCGGGCATGGTCGTCCGAGGGCGCAGCGCGCACTGTTGGCGCAGACATTTACGACACGCCGCGCGGCGAACTGGCGCTGAGTGACGCTGATCTTGAATCCGCGCTGCTGGTAGGGCGCATCGTGTCCTACGCCCAAGGGTTTCGCATTCTCGCTGCGGCATCGGATGAATTTGACTGGTCTATCGATTCCGCCCGCGCCGCCGAAGTCTGGCGCGCAGGGTGCATTATCCGCTCCGCGTTGCTCGATGATATTGCGTCGGCATTCCGCAGCGACCTGCCCGAAGGCCAGTTGATTTTTGCGGACCACTTTGTGGTCCTGATCCGCGACGCGCTGCCAGCCTTGCGCCGTGTGGTGAGTGGCGCAACCGCCGCGGGCCACGCCGTTCCCGCATTGGCCAGCGCGCTGGGCTTTCTGGACACCCTGCGCACCGCACGCGGCACGACGGATTTGATCCAAGCGCAGCGGGATTTCTTTGGGCGGCACGGGTTTGTTCGGCTGGACGGGCGCAAGGATCAACACGGGCCGTGGTGGGATTGATCCGGTTGCGGATGATCTGGTGATCAGCACCTGCGGCGGGCGGCGCAGTGGGGGCCAGCCCCCACGCCCCCGGGATATTTGAAAAGCAAAGAGCAGGGGCGGCGGTTATTTGCGGGGCTTCGTGCGCAATGTCGGGTCGGCTTGTGTCGGGTCTTCGGGCCACGGATGGCGCGGGTAGCGTCCACGCATGTCTTTGCGCACGTCACCGTAGGATGTGGCCCAGAAACCGGGGACATCCATGGTCGTCTGGATTGGTTTTTGACCCGGTGACAGGAACGTCACGCGCAGCGGGCGTCCTGCGACAGTCGGGTGGCGGGTGGTGCCGAACATTTCCTGCAAACGCAGCGTGATTTCAGGCGCGTCGCCGCTGTAATCAATCGGCGTGTGGCGGCCCAGTGGCGTGGTGAATTGCGCGGGTGCTTGGCTGTCAACACGCTGCATCTGGTCCCACGTCAGGATCGCGCGCAGGGCTTGCAACGTGTCATGGGATTTCCACTGTGCCGTGGTCTGCACGCCTTGCAAATAAGGGAGAAGCCAGTCGTCGACGCGGTCCATCAGGGCAGTGTCCGACAGGTCGGGCAAATCCGGATCAACGGCGCGCACCAGGTCTACGCGGGCGCGAAACCGGTCGGCGGCGGCGCTGAATTTGAACCCCAACGCGCGCACCCCGTCGAGCATGGCGCGCGCTACCGCGTCTTTCGGCGCGTCCGTCCACGCCACATCCGACAGCACCACCGCGCCCAGTTGTTCCTGCGTTCTCGCGAGCACTTTGCCGCTGCGTTTGGACCACGAACAGGTTTGCACCACGTTGATGTGATCCCCCGCCACGTCGCGCACGCTCGCCTCGGAAATCACGAGAGCGGTGCGAATTTTCGCTTCTCGCGGGTTGCCGTCAGTGTCGGTGACGATCAACAATCGCTGTCCCGCAAGCGCATCCGCGCCGTCCATCACAGCACCCTTACCCCCCGACAGCACGTAGCGCGGATCATCGCCGGTCCGGCGCAGCGCAATCCGGTCAGGATAGGCCATGGCCGCATAGATTTCGCTGGTTTGTTCAGCCCGAACGGGGGCCAGTTTCGCCAGCCGCTTGGCCTCTTGTTTGACGCGGGCCAGCGCGCCTTGGCGCACCGGATAACCACCGCGTTCTCCTGCCAGTGCTTTGATACGCAATGACAAATCCGCAGGTGCGCCTTGCAGGATATCGCGTTCCGACAGCAAGGCCGCCAACCCTGCAGCCGCCTTGCCGCCCGTGACCAACATATGCCCCAAGCGCGGATGTAGCGGCAGCCGTGCCAGCGCGCGTCCGTGTTCGGTAATCCGCCCGCCATTGAGGGCCCCGAGGGCGGTCAACAGGCTGCGCGCTTCGGCCAATGCGCCCTCCGGCGGGTCGGTCAGAAAAGGCAACCCATCGCTGCCCCAGACCGCCAGTTCAACCGCAAGCCCCGTTAGATCTGCCGCTTCGATCTCCGCTGGCGGAAACGCCGCCAAGGCGCCGTCTTCGCCCTTGGCCCACAGTTTATAGGCGACCCCTTCGGCAACGCGCCCCGCGCGGCCTGCGCGCTGGGTGGCCTCGGCGCGGGTGACGCGTTCTGTGACCAGTCGCGACATGCCCGATCCGGGATCAAACCGCGCGCGGCGCGACCGCCCACAATCAACCACCACGCGAATGTCTTCGATGGTCAGCGATGTTTCGGCAATCGACGTGGCCAGCACGATCTTGCGGCCCGATGTGATTGGCGCAATTGCGGCCCGCTGATCGGCAAACGGCAAGGCACCATAGAGGGGCCGTACAGAACAATCGCTTGGCAATCGCCCTGCCAGCCGCCCCTGAACCCGCCTGATTTCGCCCTCGCCGGGCAGGAACACCAACACGCCGCCTTTTGTTTCACCAACCGCCTGCGCCACCAAATCCGCCGCCGCTGCGTCAAACCGATCTTCTTTGCGCAATGGCCGGTCCAGCCAGCGCGGTTCCACCGCATAGGCGCGGCCCTGCGACGTGACTGTGGGTGCGCCAACCAAATCTGCCACCGGCCCAGCATCCAAGGTCGCGGACATCACCATAATGACCAGATCAGGGCGCAGCGCCTCGCGCACTTCGAGCGTTAGGGCCAAGCCCAGATCGGCGTTCAACGAGCGTTCGTGGAATTCATCGAAAATCACCGCGCCAATGCCCGTCAATTCAGGATCGCTTTGGATCATGCGGGTCAGGATGCCTTCGGTCACAACCTCTATCCGCGTTTGTTTTGACACTTTCGTCTCGCCGCGCATCCGGTACCCGACGGTTTGCCCGACGTCCTCCCCAAGCTGTTGCGCCAACCGTTCCGCCGCGGCCCGCGTGGCCAAACGGCGCGGTTCCAACATGACGATCCGCCCTTGCACGACGCCCGCCTGCAACAGCGCCAGCGGTACCCGCGTTGTCTTACCTGCACCCGGTGGGGCCTGCAAAACCGCGCAGCCGTGCGCGCGAACTGCGCCCAACAGGTCCTCAAGCACGTCATCAATGGGTAACTCGTCCCTCATGCCTCCTTCATCACGGTTGAAAATCCTATTTTCAACCCTTGGTAAAAAACCGATGCGCAACTCCTCGTCTGGACACCAGAGCCAAAGGGACTTCATAAAGCGGGCATGGATATCCAAACCACAGCAGACAAAATCCGCGCTGGTGAACGCCGCGCCTTGGCCCGTGCCATCACGTTGGTGGAAAGCACGCGGCGCGATGATCGTGCAAAAGCGGCGGAATTGCTGTCCGCCCTTGGCACAGACCATCAAGCACTGCGCATCGGGCTGTCGGGCACGCCCGGTGTCGGCAAATCGACGTTTATCGAATCCTTTGGCAAAATGCTGACGGGGCAGGGGTTGCGGGTGGCGGTTTTGGCGGTGGATCCCAGTTCAACACGATCAGGCGGGTCGATTTTGGGCGATAAAACCCGCATGGACCTGCTGTCGCGCGACCCGAACGCGTTCATCCGTCCATCCCCAAGCCAGACGCAACTTGGCGGGGTCGCGCGGCGCACCCGCGAAGCCATTGCGCTGTGCGAGGCGGCCAAATTCGATGTTGTGCTGATCGAAACCGTTGGCGTCGGGCAATCCGAAACCGCCGTTGCGGAAATGTCGGACCTGTTCTTGCTGCTGCTCGCGCCAGCGGGCGGCGATGAATTGCAGGGCGTCAAACGCGGCATCATGGAAACTTGCGATATTATCCTTGTAAACAAGGCCGATGGCGATCTTAAACCGCAAGCCATGCGCACCTGTGCAGACTATGCCAGCGCACTGCGCCTGATGCGAAAACGCGCCCAAGATCCACCCCGCGACACCCATGATTTCCCCAAGGCCTTGGCCGTGTCGGCCCTGCAAGAAGACGGAATAGCCGCCGCTTGGGAAGAAATTCAAACCCTCGCGACTTGGCGCAAGGACAATGGCATTTGGGACGCACGGCGCGCACGACAGGCGCGGTTCTGGTTCCAGGAAGAAGTCCGCGCAGGCCTGCTGTCACAGCTCACGTCTGACAAAGATGTAAAAGCGCAACTCGCCGCGTTAGAAGACGATGTGGCACAGGGCAAAATCCGCCCCGCCCAAGCCGCCGAGGCGATGATTGCCAAGCTTTTCCCATCGGCATCGGCGAAACACGACGATACACCCGCCTAAACGGGCGATATGGGGTGACTGGGGCTTGACGACGCCAAGGAATCCACCTAATTCCCGCCAAATGAATTCAGTCCCAGCCGCTTGCGGGACTATGCAAGTTTGAAAGATAGGGTCGCGCAAAACGCTGCTGACCCTTGATAGACAAGGAATACGCTATGTCGCGCCGCTGCGAATTGACTGGAAAAGGCCCGATGTCGGGCAATAACGTCAGCCACGCTAAAAACCGGACACGCCGTCGGTTTTTGCCGAACCTGCAAGATGTGTCCCTGAAGTCCGACTCGTTGGGTCGCAACTTCAAGTTCCGCATTTCAAATGCTGCGCTGCGCACTGTTGACCACCGCGGTGGCCTCGACGCGTTCTTCGCAAAATCCAAAGACGCAGAGCTGTCGCCAGCCGCGTTGAAGGTCAAGAAAGACATCGCCAAGGCAGCAACTGTCGAAGCGTAAACTTTCTACATGATTTTATTGGAATGGCCCGAACCGAGTGTTCGGGCTTTTTCGTTTGCCCA
>JAGGNB010000201.1 GCA_017886375.1 Octadecabacter sp. | reverse complement strand
ATTTGTCGCGCCTTTCTGGATTAATTTTGCCGCCCGCTTGGCGCGCCCGATGTCTCACACCCCTTGCCATCAGCCGCGCCCTATGGCGGAGTGCATATAGCAACTGTGGAGGCCAAGATGACCCACCTGACAACCCAATCCGGCGCACCCCTGACGCCCGCCGCCTACGGCACGATGCAATGGGGCGGCACCGCGGACCTCAGTGCGGCGCAGGCGATGTTTGACGCCTGTTTGGACGCCGATATCCGGCATTTCGACACGGCTTTTGTGTATACCGATGGCAAGTCCGAAGCGTTTTTGGGCGACATAGCTGGCAACCGTGACGATGTGTTTGTGGCAACCAAGGTCGCCTATAATCAACCTGCCACCACCACGAATATCCGCACCAGTTTTGATGTTAGCCGCAAACGGCTGAAACGCGACTGCGTCGATTTGCTGTACATGCATCGTTTTGACGACACGACGCCGCTGGAGCACACGTTTGAGGCATTGGCAGCGCTGCAATCAAGTGGTGCGATCCGCTATATCGGGGTCAGCAATTATGCCGCGTGGCAAGTTATGAAAGCCCAAAGCGTGGCCGCCACATTCGGCACGAAAATCGACGTCATCCAGCCGATGATGAACCTAGTGAAACGACAGGTTGAGGCCGAGATACTGCCGATGACGCGCGATCAGGGGATTCAAGTCTGCGCCTATTCACCGCTTGGTGGTGGGTTGCTGACCGGAAAATATGGCGGCGGTGGCGGTGGTAGGTTGGCAACAGATGCGCGCTATGCAGCCCGCTACGGCCCGCAATGGATGCACGAGGCCGCACAAGGCCTGGCGCAGATAGCCGCTGATGTGGGCGTTGATGCCGCCACGCTCGCGGTGGCGTGGTTGCGCCGCCATGCGCCGGATGTTCACCCGATTTTATCGGCGCGATCAGTGGCACAGTTGACGCCATCATTGAATGGGCTGACGTTTGAGATGGATGACGACACCTACATCGCGATCACGGCGCTGTCGCCTGCCCCGCCCCCTGCCACGGATCGGATTGAAGAAGCATGATCGACTTTCTCGTCATTGGTGGTGGTATTGCGGGCACGTCCGTGGGCGCACGCTTGTCGCATCTGGGGCACGTCGTGGTGTTGGAACGCGAAACCGCGCTAGCCTATCACGCGTCGGGGCGATCAGCTGCAATGTTTGAAGAAAGCTACGGCGCCCCGTCAACCATCGCGCTGAACAAAGCCAGCCGCGCCTATCATTTTGAGGCAAACGGCGGTGTCACCAGCCCGCGCGGATTGATGCTGATTGGTACGGCTGACAGCACGCAAGCCTTTCAGACGGATTTGGTGGACATGCAGTTGGAACAAATCAGCGTTGATGATGCCCGCGCGATGATTCCGATCCTGAACAATTCCGTCACGCAAATCGGCTATAGTGTGGGCGCGTGGGATTTGGACACAGACCTTTTGGTGCAGAATTTCGCCCGCGAAGTGCGGGGCAATGGCGGCATGGTGCGAACGTTGGCGGAAGTGACCGCTGTGTCCCGCACCGCGACAGGCTGGGATGTCACGATAGGCGAAGAAGTCCTGTCGGCGCGCAATCTGGTGAATGCCGCAGGTGCGTGGGTCGATGTGATTGCACAAATGGCAGGCATCGCGCCCTTGGGCGTGACGCCGCTGCGCCGATCCATGGCACGCATTCCAGCACCGGGCGGGCATGATGTATCAAGCTGGCCGATGCTGTTTGGGCCGGGTGAAAACTGGTACGCCAAGCCTGACGCGGGCGCGTTGATCGTGTCCCCCGCAGAGGAGGTTTTAATGCCGCCAATGGACGCTTGGGCGGATGATATGATGCTGGCCGAAGGGTTGGCGCGCTACGAGGCGCATGTCACCGAACCAGTCACACGGATGCTGTCAAACTGGGCGGGTCTGCGCACGTTTGCGCCGGACAGGAATTTGGTATTGGGGCCGGATCCCCGTGATGCGTCGTTCATTTGGATGGCAGGGCAAGGTGGCTACGGATTTCAAACAGCCCCCGCTGCCAGCCAGTTGGTCGCGGATTTAGTGGCAGGGAATAGCCCGCAGATCGCGGCTAAAATGGTCGCAAAACTTGTGCCAAACAGGTTCGCCTAAGCGCGGTGGGCGGTGGTGGCGCAATTGCACGCTATCTGGTAGATTTGTCCCGTGAGGGATGGCTGTCAGCGCGATCAAACCCTGCGCGACGCCGATGCGTTGACCCTGTTGGCGCAACGCGCAAAACTGCCCGATGATTAGCAGAACAGACCCAAATTTCGACGTGATCAACGCGATGGTCGGTGAATTCACGCAAGCGATGGGGTTCACCGGTACACCAGATGTTGAGCGTATTTTCACGTCGCATTTGTTGCCGTTGGAACGACAGGTTTTGCGGGTGACATTGGGGGACAAGATTTACGCGCTGAAACTTGATTTTACGTCCGATGTAACAGAGCGTTTGGCCAAAGAATTTGAAGGACTGGCAAAGCTCAGCGCGCATTTTCAGACCTACGACAAACTGGGCACCGCGACGCCGATTTATCTGTCCAAATCGGGGACGTTTTTCGTGATGAATTTCCTTGATTTTCGCACTGCGGGGGAGCGACTGAAAGAGTCCCAACAGGTTCAGACCACGCGACAGGTCTATCGTCGTGCGGGGCTTTGGCTGACAGCGATGCATGAATTCAAGCCCCAAAAACGCAGCCAGTTTTACGGAAAATGGATGCCGATAGAGATCGACGCACGCATCGAAGACGGGCAGACGCGCGCGCGCGCACAAGACGTGGCACGAATGCGCGATATCCTGGCGGACCAAATCGATGCTGTGCAGATGATGAAAGACACCCGCGTCTGGAGCCATGGCGATTTTCACAGCGAAAACATGATGCTTGGCCCAGGAATGACTTATGCGTTTGACCTCACTGAAGCGCATATGAAGCTAGCAATCTATGACATCGTGGATTTTCTAAAGGTGGATATTTATCGCGATGGGACGGGCGAAATGATTGATCGTTCCGGGATCATCGCCAGCCACCGAGAGATGTTTTTCAGGGGCTACAAACACAGTGTACAGCCGGAATTGTTTGACGTCGCGATGCGTGGACGGTTGTTGATTGATTGGGCGTCCATCACCCAGCAGGCGTACCTCGAGAATCGCGGTGGTCAACGCAAACAGTTTGCGCGGCTCAAAGAGCGGCTTGATATCGCGTTTGGCAGCTAGATCGGCCGCCGCCCGCCAGCTTGAAAGGCCGGCAGGCGAAGGCTGAATGTCAAAGCGATGCGTCTTTGCGGATCGTTTCGTTTTTGGGGTCATAGGGGCTGTCTTGCACGACTTCGGCGTCCCACAATTCACGGAACATGCGCACTTTGACTTTTGTGCCAACTTCGCACAAATCCAGCGGAAGGTAGCCCATGCCAATGGATTTATTGAAGGCGACGGAATAGCCGCCAGACGTCAGACGGCCAACTTTTTGACCGTCATGGATCAACGCCTCACGGCCCCACGGGTCGGCGTCGCTTGGGCCGTCGATTAGCAAGGTGACACATTTTGACCGGATGCCGATGGCTTCCATCGCTGCCTTGCCGTTGAAGTCTTTGTTTAGGTCGACAAAGCGCGGCAAATCTGCCTCAAGCGGGGTCGCGTCACGGCCAAGTTCGGTGCCAAACGCACGATAGGATTTTTCCTGCCGCAGCCAGTTCTGCGCCCGCGCTCCGACCAGTTTCATGCCATGCGGTTCGCCGGCTTTTTCGAGCAGATCAAACAGGTAGTTCTGCATTTCCATCGGGTGATGCAGTTCCCATCCAAGTTCACCCGTATAGGCGACGCGGATCGCGTTGACCGGACACATGCCCAGTTCGATCTTTTTCGCGCTGAGCCACGGGAAGCGTTTGTTGGTCAGGGCTGTTGTGGGGTCTGGATCGTTGATGACAGCCGTCAAGACATCACGCGATTTTGGGCCAGCAATGGCAAAGACGCCCCATTGAGTGGTGACGTTCTGGCATTCAATCCGACCAAATTCCGGTTCTTTGTCTTCAATCGCTTTGCGCAGGTAATCTGCGTCATAATCTGTCCAACCGCCTGCGGAAACGAGGTAATAGGAATCTTCGCCGTTGCGCACGATCGTGTATTCCGTGCGCGTGGTGCCGTGGGCTGTCAGCGCGTAGGTCAGATTGATGCGACCGATTTTCGGCAGTTTGTTGGTGGTGAACCAATCCAGGAATGCGGTTGCACCGGGCCCTTTTACGACGTGTTTGGTAAAGGCAGTGGCGTCGATCAGGCCGACGCCTTCGCGGATCGCGCGGGCTTCGTCAACGGCGTGCTGCCACCAATCGCCACGGCGAAAGCTGCGCCCGTCGTGGTCGTAGTTTTGCGGTGCATCAAGCGGGCCAAAATAGTTCGGGCGTTCCCAGCCGTTGACCCAGCCAAACTGTGCGCCGCGTGCTTTCTGGCGGTCATAGGCAGGGGCTGTGCGCAGCGGACGGCAGGCGGGGCGTTCTTCGTCAGGGTGGTGCAATGTATAGACGTGGTCGTAGCATTCCTCATTTTTGCGGGCGGCAAATTCGGTCGTCATCCAGTCGCCGTAGCGTTTGGGATCAAGGGACGCCATGTCGATTTCGGCCTCTCCATCGACCATCATCTGCGCGAGGTAATAGCCCGTGCCGCCAGCCGCCGTAATGCCGAATGAAAAACCTTCGGCGAGCCACATGTTGCGCAGGCCCGGCGCGGGGCCAACCAGTGGATTACCGTCAGGGGTGTAGCAAATCGGGCCGTTGAAATCATCTTTGAGGCCGCTGTCTTCGCAAGACGGGACGCGGTGGATCATCGCCAAGTATTGCTCTTCGATGCGTTCCAGATCGAGCTGGAACAGGTCGGCGCGAAAGCTGTCCGGCACGCCATGTTCAAAAACTGCGGGCGCGTTCTTTTCGTAGACGCCCAAAATCCAACCACCGCGTTCTTCGCGCACGTAGCTTTGCGCGTCAGCGTCGCGGATCACGGGGTGTTCTGCGTTGCCAGCCGCACGGTGTTCCACCAGTTTAGGGTCTTGATCCAGAACGACAAATTGATGTTCAACAGGGATCGCTGGCATCTTGATGCCAAGCATTTTTGCCGTGCGTTGCGCGTGATTTCCCGATGCGGTGACGACGTGTTCGGCGGTGATGACGATCTGTTCGTCAGACGGCACAAGATTGCCGCCCTTTTCGATCATTTTGGTGCAGGTCACGTCCCACGCAGTGCCGTTCCAATCGAACGCGTCGGCCTGCCATTTGCGAACAATTTCAACGCCACGTTGCCGCGCGCCTTTGGCCATCGCCATCGTCACATCGGCGGGGTTAATGTAGCCGTCAGTGTGATGATAAATCGCGCCCTTCAGGTCTTCGGTGCGGATCAGCGGCCAGCGGTCCTTGATCTGTTCCGGTGTGAGCCATTCAAACGGAACGTCACAGGTTTCGGCGGTTGACGCATAGAGCATAAATTCTTCCATGCGTTCCTGTGTCTGTGCCATGCGCAGGTTCCCAACGACCGCAAAGCCCGCGTTTAGGCCGGTTTCAGCCTCAAGTTCCTTGTAGAAATCGACGGAGTATTTGTGGATGTGCGTTGTCGCGTAGGACATGTTGAACAAGGGCAGCAATCCCGCCGCGTGCCAAGTGGAACCGGATGTCAATTCATCGCGTTCCAGCAGCATCACATCGTCCCATCCGGCCTTTGCCAAATGATACGCGATTGAGGTTCCGACGGCACCGCCACCAATGACCAATGCTTTGACTGTAGTTTTCATGGCTGCGACTCCCGTGCGGCATTTAGGCGTAATCTGCCCCAAATGCGCGCGCCTGCCCAAACCCACCCGACTTGAAACGTATCAAAACCGACCAAGCGTGCATTTCGCAGCAACTAATCGATTTAGGGCAATCGCCCGCTTCGCGACGGCCCTAAAGGCCCAGTGGCGGCAGAATTTCAATTCACCTCTAGGGAGAAAAAGCTTAATAACAATAGGTTAACAAGTGAGGCAAAATTGCGACAGGGACCATAGCCCACACGATTTCCCCTTTGAGAACCTGAATCGTGTCCCTATATTTGCACTGAGTAAGTGAGAGAGCCGTGCTAAGCGGCCCCGCGAGGAAAGCAGTAGATGACACGTATTGGATTGCTGGCGCTTAGCGCCGGGATGTTTTTAGGGGCATGTTCCCAGCCCGAAATCACGTCACGTTCGGACAGCAGCGACACGCTTTATTCCGGCTTTGAAGATGCCGAAAGCTATACGCCACGACCGATTGGTACACGCAGCGAGAATGATTTCATGCGGTTTTCCACCATGAGCCTTGCCCGTTAAAAATATAAGACATCTGGCCGTATGGCAGTGATGGCCGGCTGCATGCGTCTGACGACGCACGATACGCCGTCTGAACCTTTGCTCTGGTCCAGCTACGGTGAGGAATCCCCTACTCGACATTTACCACGCTCTCGTTGACCTTAGGGCAATTGATAGGAGTGGACAGATGCGAAATATGGATTTGATGGACGCCGCCCAACTTGTTGAAAACAGCTATAAGGGACGTGCGCATTTGCCGCCCGTCCGTCTGGATATCAGCGAAGGTCACGTGCAGGCGTTTCTGCTGACTGACAACACATTGGTCATTCCGGGCAGCAATGAACTGGTGGATTACACCAAGTCCAATTTGGTGACGGGCAAGCAGAAAATTTCGTGGAATACGATGGGCAAAGCTGCCGGTAACGCAATTTGGCACAAAGGATTTGCAGGCCACGCATCGACCATTGCCAACAAGCTTGGGTCCCTGAGGCCGACTTTTATCATTGGTCATTCGCTGGGCGCTGCAGCGGCACAGATTTTGGGCTGCATCTACGGTGTTCCTGCGATCGGCTTTGCATCCCCGATGCCACGGCGCGGTAAAACGCGGCTCACACATGAAGGATTGGTGCTTAACGTGGTGCGCAACGACGATACCGTCTGCCGGATGCCGCCCAAACATTTCGGGTTTCGCCGTGTGGGCAACACCGAAGTCATGCATCCTGCGTCACCAAACCCCGGCGAGGATCATTCCATGCCGCATTACATCAAGCTGATGGAAATCGAACGCCGCCAAGGGAAAATTGTCAAAAGCTGGCCCAATTAGGCGGCGTTGCAAAGACCACTACAACATAGCGGGTACGACCAGATCTGGCGGGCGATGGCCATCTTGGAAGGTTTTGATGTTGAGCAGGACTTTCTCACCCATTTCGATACGCCCTTCCAGCGTCGCGGACCCCATATGTGGCAGCAGAACGACATTCTTAAGCTCGCGCAGGCGCGGGTTCACGTCCGTGCCGTTTTCATAAACATCCAAGCCAGCCCCCGCGATATCGCCGGAGCGGAGCATACGGGTCAGGGCGTTTTCGTCGATTACCCCACCACGGGAGGTGTTCACGATAACCGCATCCTTTTTCATCAGCTTTAGGCGCCGCGCGTTCATCAGATGGAACGTGGCGGGCGTGTGGGGGCAGTTGACCGAAATGATGTCCATCCGCGCGACCATCTGATCAAGGCTTTCCCACCATGTCGCATCAAGCTGGTCTTCGACTTCCGGGCGCAAGCGGCGGCGGTTGTTGTAATGGACCTGCATACCAAAAGCGCGCGCACGTCTGGCGACGGCCTGACCGATGCGACCCATTCCAAGAATGCCCAGCCGTCGGCCCGCAATCCGCCCGCCCATCATCGCTGTCGGGGCCCAACCGTTCCAATCGCCCGATTGCATCAGCGCCAGACCTTCGGGGATGCGGCGGGTGACGGCCAGAATCAACGCCATCGTCATGTCGGCGGTGTCATCAGTCACGACACCGGGTGTGTTGGACACCAAAATCCCGCGCTGTCGGGCGGTTTGGACATCAATATGATCCACACCCGCACCGTAACTGGCGATCAGTTTAAGGCGATCACCTGCCTGCCCGATGACTTTGGCGTTAATATCATCGGTGACGGTCGGGACCAATACATCGCAGGTCTGCATCGCAGCCACGAGGTCTGCGGGCGTCATTGGCGTGTCGTCATCGCGCAGCTTAACGTCGAACAATTCGCGCATCCGCGTTTCGACTGCGTCCGGCAACCGTCGCGTGACGGTAACACTTAGGCGTTTGCTTGGCATGATGATGCTCCCCTCGCTTGCCCGAACGGGCTGTTGCGTGACAAGGTGCCTGCAAAGGTCCGGCGGCACAAGAACCGCCATAAAAATTCAGGGCCAATTGAGGACGCAGGTTATGAAAGCAGGACGCTTAAAAACCGTTTTGATGGCGATCGCTTTGGCGATGTCATCCCCTTTGGCGCAGCCCGTGGCTGCACAAGAGACTGTCGTCCCGATCACCTCAGTGCAAAGCGACCGTGGGCCAGTAACAAACTTGCCGATGCCGCGTTACGTGTCCCTAAAAGCAAACGAGGCGAATGTTCGTCGTGGACCGTCCCTGTCGCATCGGATCGACTGGGTCTTCCAACGCCGCGACATGCCGTTGCGTGTGGTCGGCGAATTCGGACATTGGCGCCGCGTTGTGGATCGCGAGGGCATGGGCGGCTGGGTCCATTATTCGCTTTTGTCGGGCAATCGCACCGTGATCATCGACCGTGACCTACTGGTGTTGCGCAGGCAGCCCATAGCTACGTCCACAGAAGTTGCCGTCCTGGAACTTGGCGTCATTGCTGATCTTGGCGAATGCCAAATTGATTGGTGCAGACTTCGCGCAGGCGGCTATCGAGGCTGGGCCCCGAAAGCCGACCTGTTTGGCGTAGGCTTGGACGAAATGCGCGAATAGGTCTAGGGCCCCGCGAAGCCGAAAGTGGCCTAACCTGCCAACCCGCGTCCTTTGAGCAGGGCCGTTGCATCCGGCATCGCACCGCGAAATTTCAGGTACAATTCTGCCGCGTCTTCTGAACCACCTGCCGATAGAATGTGGGTTTCCAGCTTTTTGGCCATATCAGGGTCGAACGGCCCGCCGTTTTCCTCAAACGCCTGGAACGCATCGGCGTCCATGACTTCGGACCACATGTAGCTGTAATAGCCGCTGGAATATCCATCACCGGCAAAGACATGGGCGAAGTGCGGCGTGGCGTGGCGCATACGAATAGGGCGCGGCATGCCAATATCTTCGAGTATTTCGGCCTGCTTTTGCATCGGATCAGCGGGGGCATCTTCGCCCGCGTGAAATTCCAGATCGACCATCGCGGACGCGACATATTCCACCGTAGAAAAGCCCATGTCGTAGGTCGCAGCACCCAACATGCGGTCCAACAGATCGCGTGGCATTGGTTCGCCCGTGTCTGCGTGGGTCGCGAATTCTTCAAGAACTTCAGGAACTTCCAGCCAGTGTTCGTAAAGCTGGCTGGGCAGTTCGACAAAATCGCGCGCCACAGATGTGCCGGAAATCAATTCATACGTCACGTCTGACAGAATCTGGTGCAGCGCATGGCCGAATTCGTGAAACAACGTGCGCGCATCATCATATGAAAGCAGGGCCTTCTGTCCTGTTGGTGGTTTGGCAAAGTTACAAACGTTGATCACTTGGGGGCGGATGTCGCCTGCCAGTTTTTGCTGGCTGCGCATCGCCGAACACCATGCGCCGGAGCGTTTTGAGCTGCGTGCAAAATAATCACCGATAAAGACGGCCATATGTTTGCCGTCGCGCGTCACGTCCCAAGCGCGGCAATCGGCATGATACAACGGCGCATCAATGGGCGTGAATTCAAGGCCGAACAGGCGAGTGGAACACGAAAACGCGGCTTCGATCATCCGGTCGAGTTGGAGGTAGGGCTTCAATTCAGCCTCGTTGAGATCATGTTCCGCAGCGCGGCGTTTTTCGCTGTAGTAGCGCCAATCCCAAGGCTCAAGCGGGCCGGATTCATTGTCATTATGCATCATCGCTTGCAGCACAAGCGCGTCTGCTTCGGCGGAGGCTTTGGCAGGTTCCCAGACCTGCATCAACAAGGCGCGCACGGCGTCAGGGGTTTTGGCCATTTGTGTTTCAAGCTTGTAGTCCGCAAAGCTATCATAACCCAAAAGGTTCGCACGTTCCGCCCGCAGGCTGAGGATTTCACCCGCAAGTGCGCGGTTGTCAGTTTCGCCACCATTGGCACCGCGCGCGGTCCATGCCTCATAGGCTTTTTCACGCAGATCGCGGCGCGACGAGAACTGCAAGAACGGTACGATCAGCGAACGTGACAGCGTCACAATCGGCCCGCCGCCGTCCTTTTCTTGCCCCGCAGATTTGGCGGCCGCGATAAGGAAATCCGGCAGTCCCGCAACATCATCAAGCGGCATAAACCAGCTGCGTTCATCGGCCAAAAGGTTCTGTGTGAACCGCGTGCCAAGGACGCTAAGTCGTTGTTTTACGTCCGCCAAGCGATCAGCAGCGAACCCTTCCAATTGCGCACCGGATCGAACGAAATTGCGCCGCGTCAGCAGTAAAACACGGGCTTGTTCATCAGTTAGATTCAGATCGTCGCGGGTGTTCCACAGGGTTTCGATCCGCGCGAACAATTCGGTGTTTGCGGTGATTTCGGATGAATAGGCGGACAACATCGGGGAGAAATCGCGCATCAATTCTTCGCGCACGGGATTGCTGTCGGCCCCTGCCATTGCAAAGAACGGCGACAGTGCCTTTTCCAGCGGCGCATCAGCCAGCGAAAGCGCCTCGATTGTGTTGGCGAATGTCGGGTCAGACCCATCGCAAATCGCAGCAATTGCAGCGCGGGCGTCAATCAATGCCGCATCCAGCGCGGGTGCAAAATGTTCGTCTTCAATTAGATCGAAGGGCGGCAATTCAAACGGGGTGTCCCAAGAAGTGCGCAGCGGATTTGTCATTGATAATCTCCTTTGGGTGGAACCTATGCAGTCTGGTCGTAATCTTCCACCCCAACTACTGCGCGCTAACCCCCAGATTGCTTTTCGCGCAAATGGCGTTCCAAGCGACGCAAGCCCAGCGACAGTCCAATGGTCATCGTCAGATAGATCAAGGCCACCACGTTGTAAGTTTCAAAGTAGCGAAAGTTGCCGGCGGCAGTGATTTTGCCCGCTTGGGTGACGTCCAAAACCCCAAGGACGGACACAAGCGACGAGTCTTTTACCATCGCGATGAAATCATTGCCCAAGGGCGGCAATATCCGGCGGAATGCCTGTGGGAAAACGATGTGTCGGAACCTGCGCCATGGGCTTAGGCCCAATGCCTCTGCCGCCTCGATCTGGCCCTTTTCTATGCTTTGCAATCCGGCGCGAAACACTTCGGCGATGAACGCCGAATAGCCGATTGTCAGCGCGATAATCGCCCGCCACAACAGGCTGAAATCACGGTTGCGGATCGGATCAAAGCCAAGGGTTCCGGTAATCCAGTTGAACAGCGCGACCATGCCGGGTGCGAGCACGAACGCCACGTACAGCAGCAAAACGATGATCGGCACGCCGCGCACAATTTCGGTATAAAGCCGCGCGGTTTGGCGCACGGCAATGAACCGCGACGTCGACATAAGCGCAAGGCCAAGCCCCATGGTCGCGGCCAACGTGAACCCGACGAGCGTCACAAAAACCGTGATCCAGACGCCTTTGGACAGGGTTTGCAGGACTTGGGTGTACAAATCGTCTGTCAGCACGCGCCAAAAGAAATAGCCGCCCACCGCCAAAACGATGAGCAGCCAATACGGGAAATCCCCGTTTTGTTGCGGCGCCGGCATCATGGCCTTGCGCGACTATTCCGCCCTTATTGGCCGAGCTTATAGTCCAAGAACCATTGCGTGTTCAGCGCGTCTATTGTGCCATCGCTGCGCA
The DNA here is from genome assembly GCA_017886375.1 of Octadecabacter sp. GTDB lineage: Bacteria > Pseudomonadota > Alphaproteobacteria > Rhodobacterales > Rhodobacteraceae > Octadecabacter. The sequence goes on along the minus strand of JAGGNB010000201.1, from coordinate 2,354 downwards.
TATCGGCGATCGCAGCATTGATAGGGTCCACCAGATCGGAGCCCTGCGGGAAGATAAACCCGAAGTCTTCGGACCCCAGTTTTTCGCCCACAACCTTAAGCCCGCCATCGCTGGCATCGACATAACCCGCCGCGGCGACGCCGTCGGTCAGCACCAAATCAACGTCGCCATTGCGCAATGCCGCAACGCCCGCGCCAAAGGTTTCGAACAGTTGAATGCGTGGGTTGGCTTCATCGGCGTCAAGCACGTCATAGACCGCAACATAGAACGGCGTCGTGCCCGGTTGTGCGGCGACAAGCAGGTCAACGTCGGCTGCAAAAGACGCGGCATCACTGAACCGGTCTTCGTCACCACGTACCAGCATCGCCATTTCAGACGTCATGTAACTATCTGAAAAATCGACGACCTCTGCACGATCTTCACGGATTGTAATGCCAGTCATACCCATATCGAACTGGCCTTCGGACACGGCTGGAATCATCGCGTCCCAGCTGATGTTTTCATAAACGATTGTGATGTTCAGACGTTCGGCGACCTCTGCCATGGCGTCATATTCCCAGCCTACCGCGTTGCCGTCGCTGTCCATAAATTGCAGCGGCGGGTAGGCGTTTTCAGTGACAATAACGACCTCGCGGCCTTCAAGGTCTGGCAGGTGGCCGTCAGCAAATGCAGATGATGGCAGTGCTGTGGTCGCAAATAGGGCTGCAACAGCGGCGATCATAGGGGTGTTCATGGCAGTCTCCTTGGTTTTCGATTGTTAAGGCGAGTATGGCGCAGCGGTTCGCGGTGGCAAGCGTTCAGCCGCAAATCGGGCAATCGGCGCGCGGTTTGGCCACAATTGTGCGCGTCTCACCGTAAAGTGCGTCATAAATCAGCAGGCGACCGCGCAGGCCCTCACCCGCGCTGGTTAACGTTTTCACAGCCTCCACCGCCATCATCGCGCCGAGCACGCCGGGCAACGGACCAAGCACGCCACCTTCTGCGCAGCTTGGCACCAAAGTCGGGTCAGGTCGTTGCGGGAAGATGCATTGATAACAGGGGGTTCCGTTGGCAGGATCATATAGGCTGATCTGCCCTTCCCACTGCGTTAGGGCCGCCGATATCAACGGCAGACCCGCCTTGGCACAGACCTCATTCACCAGATACCGCGTGTCGAAATTGTCGCTGCCATCAAGCACCAGATCGTAATCCACAATCAGGTCTGTCGCGATGTCAGGCGTCAACCGGCGATGATAGGGCCGCACAGTGATATTTGGATTGAGTGCGGTCATCGCATCGGCGGCAGATTGAACTTTCGCCATACCGATGCCTGCAACCGTATGGATCACCTGCCGTTGCAGGTTGGAATTTTCCACCACATCATCGTCAATCACGCCGATGGTGCCGACACCAGCAGCTGCGAGATATTGCAACGCAGGCGCGCCCAAACCGCCCGCGCCAATCACCAGAACTGATGCATCCTTTAACGCCTTTTGCCCCGCCCCACCAATCTCGCGCAGTACGATATGGCGGGCGTAACGGTCCAGTTCTATGTCACTGAACGGACCAGAATGGGGCGGCGGTTGCGCCGCTCTGTCCTTGCTGTCCTGCGCCCGTAAGCGCATTCGCGACAGCAAACTAGAATATCCCCAGACTACAAATCCAGCCACAATGATAAATATCCACAGTGCCGCTTCTTGTCCGGTGTTCTGGCGGATCGGATGTCCGTCCGGCAATACCAAGTGCAAAGCGATGACGGAAACCATCAAGACGGCAACCATCGCGGCCCGCGTGTTGCGCGATGCGCCGTTCGCCCAGCCGATGGCCCAAAGGGCCGCCGCGAGTGATAGGACGATGATCATTTTACGCTCCTTACGTCGTGCCGGTCGAGCCGAAACCACCCGTACCACGGGCCGTTTCATCAACAGATCCAATCGTAAACGTAGCCTGCACAACGGGCGCGACCACCATTTGCGCGATGCGCATCCCGTGGGTAATTTCGAACGGTTCGGTGCCACCATTTTGGACAATTACGCCAAGCGGTCCACGATAGTCGCTGTCGATTGTGCCCGGACTATTGGGCAGCGTGATGCCGTGTTTCAATGCCAAGCCGGATCGCGGTCTAACCTGTACTTCGAACCCCGCAGGAATCGCCAACCGCAGGCCCGTTGGCACCAAAATACGCGCGCCAACGTCCAATGTAACTATCTGACGATCATCAAGATTTGCCCGCAAGTCAGCACCCGCCGCACCTGACGTTGCGTAGGTCGGCAGGCCGAACGTTTCATCCGCGCCCGCGATCCATTCAAACCGGATCGTGACCATCAGCCTAGTGCCACAGCGATTTTTTCGGCCAGGCGTTGCGCAACTTGGTC
>JAGGNB010000197.1 GCA_017886375.1 Octadecabacter sp. | reverse complement strand
CTGCTTTTTGAGGTCAGCACGGTTCCTGCGCCTTCGCCAACCGTCTTCGCAATCAGGTAGGCCGCCGTGCGACCTGCGCTTTGATTGTCAAGTCCGACATATGCGATGCGCTTTGTTGTGGTCAGATCAGTAACCAAAGTGACCACTGGAATACCTGATGCAATCAGTTGATCCACCGCCGCTCTAATTGTCGGCAGATCACGCGCTTTGAGGCAGACGCCATGGCTGCCACGCTTGGCGATGCGCGACAAAGCAGCAACGACATCATTTTCCCCCATAATCTCTTGCGCCAAAAACCTTGGGCGACACACTGCGTTTGCGACACGTGGCAAAACCTGTTCGGCGGCTTGCTGCACTTCACGACTGAAGCGTGATGGCGCTTCGATGACAAAATCGAAAAACAGACGTCGCCCATGGGCGGTCAATTGCCCCTCTTGTCCTTCAAGTTCGGAAATGGCTGCGGCAACACGTGCCTTGGTTTGCGGGCTGACGTTCGCGCGATTGTTTATCGCGCGGTCAACCGTCGCGGTGCTGAGCCCTGACTGTCTCGCAATTTCTTTAAGTGGAAACCGATGTGTCATTTGATGTGTTTCTGATGTATTTTGGAAATCCAATCAAGGTCTTTTTGTCGAACACTGGGGATAACACAGGGAGACATTCAATGAACCACCAGGTCGAAACAGATACAGGATATTTTGACAGCGCGGACTGTGATTTGGGCGCATTCACCGCGCTTATCGATCAAACTGCAAACGCATCAACCGTTCCGAACGCAGACGACATCCAAAAGAATACCCCAATTTATGACATGTCCAGATTGCGTCCATCGCTTGAGGACAAAGAGCGGCGCCGAACAATTATGGCCGAATGGGCGCGTGTCCTTCAGGCGGGCGCGGGTGTTCTGGTTCTGCGTGGGGCCTATGAGGACACTGTCGTCCTGGACGAGGCCACTGCGATCTACGAACAAATTATTGCAACAGAAAAACTGGCAAGTGGCGGCGGAGGGGACCATTTTGCGGCGTCGGGGTCCAATGACAGGATATGGAACTCCTTGCAAAAACTGTGCGAAGAGGCTCCAGATGTATTTTTACGATATTTCGCCAATACATCCATCGCTGCGGCGTGCGAGGCATGGCTTGGCCCAAACTATCAAATGACAGCTCAGATCAATCTGGTTCATCCCGGCGGTGCGGCACAGCAAGCCCACAGAGACTATCACCTCGGCTTTCAAACGGCTGAAATTAGTGCGGAATATCCCGCGCATGTTCACGACCTTTCGCCTGCTCTGACGCTGCAAGGTGCCGTCGCACATTGTGACATGCCAGTTGAAAGTGGCCCAACAAAGCTTTTGCCGTTCTCGCAACTTTACCGCGCAGGTTATGCCGCGTGGCGACGGGACGATTTTAGGGCGCTGTTTGAAGAGCGTTGCATTCAATTGCCGCTGGCGAAAGGGGATGCCCTATTTTTCAACCCAGCGCTCTTTCATGCGGCCGGCGCAAATACGAGCAGTGACGTTCACCGCATGGCCAACTTGTTGCAGGTGTCGTCTGCGTTCGGGCGTGCCATGGAAACGGTAGACCGTGAGAAGATGTGCAAATTGCTGTATCCCCATGCGATGGCCGCACACCAGAACAGCACATTGGGCGTTTCAGACCTAAAGGCTGCAATTGCTGCGTCTGCAGAAGGGTATTCATTTCCGACCAATTTGGACCGCGATCCCCCCAAAGGCGGGCTTGCACCTGAAACCCAGCAAGCGCTGTTTGCGCGTGCCCTTGCTGAGGGTTTTGATCTTCAAAAATTTGGAGCGATTTTGGATGAAATGCGCGTCAAACAATTGTCATAGCTTCAAGCTATCGGCGTAAAAGTGTCTGCCATTTTTGCTCGACCAGACTTGCAAAGCGGCCATTCGCCGCTCTGCAGAAAACTATCACTTCGGGCTCCAACCAGCCTTTCGCGGCGACCTTCGCCAATAGCTGCTTCCAGCATCCTCAAAACACACTGCTGCACGAACCATCCCGTTCGTCACTACAAAAAAACCAGATCGTGGCTCCGCAACCACATCTCGTGTTTGTGAAAAATAACTGAACATCCAGCAAATCATCCATGGATTAAAGGCTCCACGAAAAGCCTGTCATTTGCGAAAAAAAATACTGAGAACCCGCTTGAGAACAAAAATGTTTATGAACACGGGTCCGACCTTTGACGGGGCAGATTGATCGTTAATCCTTTGAGCGCCAGACCAATCCCAAGAGGACCTCAAATGAACTGCCTCGTCATTGCTGATCTCCACCTCGACTACTTCTTGGGGCAACGGATGGATCCGTTTTCGAACCTGCCACCGGCTGCGTTCGATGGTATCACCCATTGCATCATTGCCGGTGACCTTTCGAACAAGGCGCACAAACAATGGAAACGGTGCTTGCCGTGGGTGGCTGACAAACTGCCGGGCGCGCAGATCTACGTGATGCCCGGAAATCATGATTATTACGACTTCCAGATTGACCAAGAGGACCGGCTCAAAGAGGTGTCAGCCGCGCATGGGGCAAGGTTCATCCAGAAATCAGAGCTCGTTTTTGGCACCCACCGCTTTCTGTGTGCAACGCTTTGGACTGACTTTGAGATCTACGGTGATCGGCTTGCCAACATGCAAGACGGCGCACGTGTCATGAATGACTACAAATACATCAAGGTTGCCAAGAACGGCTATCGCAAGGCCACCCCGTCACTGACTGCAGAAATCCATCGCAATCATCGCGCCTGGCTTGAAGCGCGTTTGGCGGATGAGTTTGATGGCGATACCACGGTCATTACTCACCATGCGCCGCACCGCAAAGCTCTGAGTGCAGAACCATCGTACGGCCCCTGTTACGCGTCTGATCTGGAGGACATGATTTTGAAATATCAGCCCAAGCGCTGGCTGTTTGGACACACGCACCATCCTGTTGAGTTCAATGTCGGCGCAACAGAGTTGAGGAATGTCTCAGTCGGCTACCCCGGGCAAAACCCGCCGGTTGATCAATTGGATCGTTTCATTGTCAGTCTGGAAGACTGATGATCGGGGTACGCAGGCATGTGGACATCGAGGCGGAGATGAATATGTCCCTTGACGCCCTCAACCTCTGGGAGCACATTAAGGCATGTCAAAGAAATGCGCACTCATACACAAACTCCGCTGAACGGCCTTTGCCGGGCGCGCCAAGTTTTGTTTGCATCCTGACACGACGGATCCTTCCTTTGACATACCCCATCATCCAGTCCCGCTGCAGCGTGCAGCTGCCTCATCTCATACACTGATCTGCCATACTTTTTGGGAGACAGCACAGGTGTGCGGCTGGGCCTTATAAGCCCGGAGCGCCAGATAAGCGTAGACGGGCGGGATCGTTACCCGCGTCTCCTACCAGCCCCAATTTGTCAGAAACTTTGGAAAGGAGAACCAAACAATGCCCAAAATCCCTTTTGACCGATTTGCGTTTCTTGACTTTGAAGCCAGTAGTCTCGACGCCAACAGCTGGCCAATCGAAGTTGGCCTCAGCTGGGTCACTTCAGATTATGAGGTCAAAACCTA
>JAGGNB010000141.1 GCA_017886375.1 Octadecabacter sp. | reverse complement strand
TTGATGACGGCATCGACCCGTGCAGATTTCCACGCAGCGATACCAAGGGATAGACCAATGATGAACGCCAACGGAACCGTGACAGCCAAAACAGAAATGGTCTGCATTGCAATGTCCCATTGGCCCATCAGCGCAGTCCACATGAAGGTGATGAATCCCAACAATGCGAGCCGCCATCCGCCCAGATAATAGCACAAAACGGTGACCGCCGCCGTCAGTGCCGTCCAAGGGATCGGGCCCAGATTTGGCCAGCGGCGTTTGCCGTAAAAGATGTTGCCGGACGCATCCAAAAGCCATTCAAGGCCTTCCGTCAGCGTCCGCGTTAAAACCAACAACCCTAGATCGTCTTTGACGTAGTTAAAGATCGTGTCCAGCCAGCCTGCGAAATTCGGTATCGCGGCCTCTGGCAGGCGGTGAAGCCATTCAGGCAACAGACCGAGATATTGCAGCGCAGTCACCAGAACCGCGAAAGCGAGAATGCCTAAGGCAACTTGCCCACGATCCAAGCTGCGCGACGTGGTCCGAATGTGCGTTGTTGTTTCGGCCATCAATTGGCCTCCAGCAGAACCGTCAGTCCGTCTTGGCGGTTCATGCCGCCGATGACCTTGCCGTTCTTGTGAACAGGGATCACGTCACGCGTATCATGAACCAACAGCTTGGCCAGGTCTTTGATCGTGGCTTTGGCATCAACCGGTTCGCCCTCCCCTTGGGTGTCAGCGGTGGCCAGAACGCCTGCATGAACGACGCGGGCTTTATCAATGTCTTCCGTAAATTTGCGCACATATTCAGTGGCAGGATGAAGCACGATTTGGTCAGGTGTGTCACATTGCTCAATCGCGCCGTCTTTCATGATCGCAATGCGATCGGCAAGGCGCAGGGCCTCGTCGAAGTCATGCGTAATAAAGACGATTGTCTTGTTGAGGAGCTGTTGCAGGCGCAGGAATTCATCCTGCATTTCTTTGCGGATCAACGGGTCCAGCGCGCTGAACGGTTCATCCAGAAACCAAATATCGGGTTCAATTGCAAGGCTGCGGGCAATGCCAACACGCTGTTGCTGACCGCCGGACAATTCGCGCGGAAAATAATCCTCGCGCCCCTCAAGGCCCACCAGTTTGATCACCTCAAGCGCACGTTCACGCCGCGTGTGTTTGTCTTGTCCGCGCATTTCCAGCGGGAAGGCGACGTTGTCCAGAACTGAACGGTGCGGCAGCAGGCCAAACGATTGGAACACCATGCCCATTTTGGAGCGACGCAGGTCAATCAGTTCTTTTTCGGGCAATGACATGATGTCCTGCCCTTCGACAGTAATCGTCCCGCCGGTGATATCATGAAGGCGTGAAAAACAACGGACCAAGGTGGATTTACCAGACCCTGACAGGCCCATAATAACCAACATTTCACCCTTTTGGACATCAAGTGAAACATCGCGGACGCCGGCGATATAGCCCGCCTCGCGGATGTCATCAAAACTCATGTCGGGGGTCATTTTCTTATGAAAGGCCGCCGGATCTGGCCCGAATATTTTCCAAGCGTTGCGACAAGAAATGACGGGCGTATCAGCTGACATGATGATCCTTGTGAAAAATGTTCCCGCCCGGCGAAACCCAAAATGGTTTGTCGGACGGGATTCTGTGCAATGCAGTTTATGGCATGGGTTTAGTTGACCCAAGAACCCCAAACGTCAGGGTTCGCTTCGAGCCATACTTCAGCTGCTTCATCTGGCTCCAATTCATCAATGTCGACAAGTCTGGCCATCTCAGCGATCTGTGGGTTGGTAAAGCTGACTTGCTCAAGCAGAGCGTAAGCCGAAGGCCACTTTTCTTCCATCCCATCCCAAGCCGCGATCTTCAGGTAACCGTTCGCAGGATTACCGCAATCATACAGCGCGTCCGGGTTCACACCTACGGATGGGTCTGTGTCGCAGCCTTCTTCATGTGGTGGGAATTCAACGAATTCGCCAGGCCAGACGGCTTCGGCAAAGTTTGGTGTCCAGTTAAACACCACGACTGGACGACGATCAGCTTCAGCAGCGCCAATTTCAGCCCAAAGTGCTGCCGCGGAGCCCGCGTTCACAACAACGAAGTTCATGTCCAATGCAGCAACTCGTTCCTGACCGTGCTTGAGCCAGTCAACCGGACCGTCCAAATAGCGGCCCTGATCGCCGGTTTCAGCAGTTGCAAACAATGCGGCACAATCGTTCAGTGCTTCCCAATCTGGCAGGCCTGGGCATGCATCTTTGGTCCACATTGGATACCACCAGTCTTCGCGTGTAACCGCGTTGTGGTCTGTTACTTCGACGATACCGCCCTTTTCCAAGGCTGCACGGTAGGATGCGCCAAACGCGCCTTCCCAAACTTCGAGTTCAAACGTGACATCGCCCAAACGGACGGATTCATAAACGGCTTGGCTGTCTGTCGTCACATATTCAACGAATGCGCCTTGTTGTTCCAGAATCTGGCCCACCACATTAGACATCACGATCTGGCTGGACCAGTTGTGAATTGGAATAACGATTGGGTCGGTGCTGTCAGCATGTGCATCAGCGAAAGCGGTGAACGGCGAAAGTGCGAGAACACCTGCCGTCAGAGCTGTGGTCATCTTTTTCATTCATAGTCTCCCTAAATGTTGGCGCACTTTCGTTCTGGCGCCATTAACGCCCAACCGAAGCGAGGCTCTGGATTCAGGATGCGCGATTCTTGTTGCTCGCTTGCATACGTCCACATGCAGTGTCGCACTATTTTCCTCTCAAGCAAGTTTTTTTCTTGATGGTAGATTACTGAGCGCAGCATTTAGGCGCTGGCGTCCTGTCGTGCATAAATAATGAGCCACTTCTTGGGTTGCTTAGGCTGACGGCACGATCGCGTTCTCGCGAACGCGGAACATGTTGATTTTCTTGCGGTCATCTTTGGGCAATATGCCAAAGACCTCCATGTATGTCTTGCTCATTGACCCGGTGCTGGAATAGCCCACAGCAAGCGCGATCTGGATCATCGAATCCTTCCCATACAGCAACATTTGGCGCGCTTTGTGCATCCGCAATGACTGATAGTATGCAAGTGGTGTTTTGCCCGTCGTGCGCACAAATACCCGTTCGAGTTGGCGCACAGACACGCCGACATCGCGCGCCACATCAATAATTTTGACCGTATCTTCGATGTTGTCAGAAAAAATCTTCACGGCTTTACCCACCATGGGCGGCAGCATGTCGTTCGTAATCTCGGCCGCGAAGGTCGGTTTGCGCTGGGTGACACCCTGCCCGCGCACAAGCGGATGCTGAAACCAACACGCCACCTCAGTGGCAATATCGCCGTTCAGTGTTTCCTCAATCAGATGAAGCGACAAGTCAAAAGCCGCCGCTGCGCCTGATGCGGTGAGGCGCGTTCCGCCCAAAACGATCACATCCTCCGTCGCTTCGATTTGGGGGAATTCCCCCAAGAACGCAGCCTCGTAGCACCAGTGAACAGACGTGACATGACCGTCCAGCAATCCCGCCCGCGCCAACGGAAAGATGCCACCACTGATCGCCCCCATCGTCACACCGTGGCGCGCAAGTTTGCGAAGTTTTCCGTTAGAGGTTTGGCCTTGCGCGAACTGCGAAGACGGCCCGCTGAGCACAAACAAAAGGTCCAGTTTACTGCACTCGTCCAGCGACACGTCGGGTTCAAACCAGACATTGGCGCTGGCTTGAACCCGTGCGCCATCCTCGGATATGAGGGTCCAGTTGAAAACGTCTTCGCCAAAAATCTCATTTGCGGCGCGCAAAGGTTCAATGATCGACGTCAGGCAAGCCATTGGGAAACCTGGGAAAATCAGAAAGCCAATTTGCATGTTTTTATTCAAGGTCATAAATTTATCCTAACAGGAATAATTCCTGCTAGGATAGTGCGGAAAATATCAATTTGTCGTTGTGCGATCCTTGCCCTACGTCTGCAAACCCGTAAGTCTTCAGTCTCAGTTGAAATTGGAAGTCATCATGTCAGTAACCTCGCTTCAGCAAGATCCACACCGGACCCGCGAAACCCGTGAAAAAGTTCTCGAAGTTGCGATTGGTCGTGAGGTTCGCGCGTTTCGCCGCAAACAAGAAATCACCGTCGCAGAGCTTTCTGCCACGACAGGCCTGTCGATTGGCATGTTGTCCAAGATTGAAAACGGCATCACGTCGCCGTCACTGACAACGTTGCAAACGCTGGCGCATGCGCTCGCGGTCCCCCTTACCTCGTTTTTTCGTGGATTCGAAGAAAAGCGGATGGCCGTCCATACCAAAGCGGGCGAAGGTGTTGAATTGGAACGTGAAGGCACGCGCGCCAACCACCAGTACAAATTGCTCGGCCATATCGGGTCAAATGCAAGTGGTGTGATCGTGGAACCCTACCTGATCACATTGTCCGACGAATCAGACGTGTTCCCGACGTTCCAGCACGGCGGCATTGAGACGATCTATATGCTTGAGGGTGAGGTAGATTACCGCCATGGCGACAATGTTTATCCCTTAAAACCGGGCGACACGCTGTTCTTTGACGCCAATGCGCCGCACGGGCCGGACGGACTTGTGTCCCTCCCCGCGCGCTATTTATCAATCATTAGCTACCCGCAGAACGCTAAGTCTTAAGCGGCGGTTCTGTGTCACGATCCGGCCAGATGCCCATGGATGTCGGCTGTCCGTCATCGAACGCTGACAGATAGTCCAGCATCATGGGCCGGTTATCGATGAAGCCTTTGTAGGTCGCCAATTCTTCGGGCAAGTCGCGGATCACACGGTGCAGTCGGCGGCCCCATTTTGGCACCGACATTAAATCGTCAAAGCAACACAGATAGCAGCGGATCGGGAACACCAGCGCGTTTGAACGAGGCAGGCGAAAGAACGTCTGCAATTCCACACGCAAATGCTGTTTCGCGCCGATATTTTCCGGCGTGACGCTCGTCTTTTGGATGCCCCATTTGTGGTAGTTTTCGGGCGAGGTATCGAGCAGCGGATTGACCGTCATCGTCCAATTCAACCGCCGCGCGGGGGCACCCTGCTGGATGCTCAACAGGAACTTCAACGCGCGCACAAAAATACCCTTTTCGTGCGCCAGCGGCACCGGCGCGTGCCATTCGAAAAAGTTCATCCCGATATCAAAATCAAGCGACCAATCGGCCTGTGTTGTGATCATGCCCGCGTCCATCCACAGGTTATCATCACGTTGATCCAACACGCAGAAATCGCCCTGCGTCTGGCGGGTGATGTATTCCATCGGGCCGTAGGGCAACGTCGCTTCGTCCAAAAAGGTAAAGCTGTCATCAATGCCCATGGGCTTGTTCACCCAGCGCCATTTGTCGCCGTTGCGGTGCAGTTCGAACAGGTCAGGGTAATCCTCGGATTTGGACACCATGATCAGTTCCAACAGATCCCATCCCGCCAGCGTCATGTGCGGCAACGACTGACAGCGCAGCGGATCATCGGCCAGCACCATCGCACGGTCGCGCATTTCAGAAACGTAATGTTCATCCACATCGAACCGTTTTTCATAAATCGACCCGTCCGGGCCGCCACGATGCTGTTCCATGTTTACGGAATACATATAGCTGTCTTCGTGGAACGGGAACGGGAACCGCTTGATCGCCCAATCGGAATTTTTGAACGAGTAATCGTCGCGGAAGGTTTCGTCGTTGAATTGAATCGTCATTGTTTTCTCCTGCCGCCGCAACTTGTTCAAAATTGCTGCGCTGTTCTTGGGTTGAGACGCGCTACCGATCCAAAACGAGGACCTTGCCCTCAAATCGTGACACGCACGGCATGATCTTGTCACCGGATGCGTGTTCTGCGTCGTCCAGCCAATGATCGCGGTGAATGAAGTTGCCAGTGTAATCAATGACCTGCGTTTCGCATTGCCCGCAGGCACCGCCACGGCACAAATACGGTGCGTCAACCCCTGCCCGTTCAATCGCTTCGAGCAAGCTTTCTTGTTCACCGACTTGGATGACGATGTTGCTCACTGCGAGTTTGACTTCAAACGGTTTGCCTGATTGCGGCGCAAGAAATTCTTCGTAATGAATGCTTTCGCGCGGCCAGCCTTCACCAGCCGCCGTCTTGCGCACCCAATCGATCATTCCTTTGGGGCCGCAAACGTAAATATGCGTGCCAAGCGGTTGACCGTCCAGTAGGTTCACCAGGTCAATCCGTTGATCGTTGTCGTCGTAATAGACATGCGTTGCGTTTGGATAATGATCCGTCAGTTCATCGACATATGACCCGAGTGCTGCGTTGCGGCAGGCATAATGCAGTTCCCAGTTTCCGTTAAAGCGTTCCAACTGTTTTATCTGCGCGAGGAATGGCGTTATTCCGATGCCGCCCGCCAGAAACAGGTGCTTCTTGGCCAGCAAATCAAGACTGAACAAGTTGACGGGATTGCTGACCACCATTTGATCGCCAACCTTGACGTTATTGTGCATGAACAGCGAACCACCGCGACCTTCGTCATCGCGGCGCACAGAAATGGTGTAGGCGGATTGATCCATTGGATCGGACATCAACGAATAGGGATTCATACGGGTGATGTCGCCGCCGTTTGATGTGTCACGCATCTCGACTACCGTATGCGCGCCACCCGAAAACGTTGGCAGCAGACCACCATCGGTGCGTTTAAATTCGAACCGTGTCACCAGATCATTCAGCGGCACAATATCTGTCACTGTGACGGCGATTTTCTCGGCCCCGCTCATTCGTATATCCCCTTGGATGGCGGCACATTGCCCGGATCTTCGGCGTCGATGCACACACCTTGATAGGCGGCCAGACGGCGTGAATAATGGTCGCGCACGAATAGGTGCAGCCCACAGTGTGCACATTGAAACGGGTCGACGTCCACGTCTTCGGTGATGCCTTTGCAATGCACGCACTGCATCCGCCGCGCAGTAGATCCGCGGTGTTCGGTTTGGATTGCGGTGTGCGGAATGCCCGCCTGCATGGCGGCGTGCTGCGCCTGCCCGATCACGCCTTCGGTTCCGGACAGATAAAGTTGTAGACCCATTTTTGCATCCGCGAACGCTTTGTGAATGCGTTGTTCGGCAGCGGCGTAAGTCGGGCCAGAATAGAACTGTGCAGGCTTCAGGGCGCGCAGCTTATCCTCGAACGGCTCGCCTTTAGGAATGTAAATGATGTGGGCTTTTGCCATCATGTCAGGGGTCGCCACGTCCAAAATTGCTTCTGCGCCATGGGCGTCCGCAATCAACAAATGCGCCGCCCCTGCACGCGGCTCAAGCGTGCCATAAACTGGACGGCTGCGGATACTCTCGGGGAAGGTAAACTTCGACATCGGTGTCCTTTTGAAAGTCAGTTGGGCGCAAGGAGTGTCCCCGCGCCCGTGTCAGATCAGCCCTTCGCAGTGCGTATCGATTTATCTTTGTCATAGAATGGCATCTCTTGCGCCGTTGCCGCCAATTCCGTGCCATCGAGCTGCACGACCGTCAGTTTCGTGCCTGCCTTTGCGGCTTTTGGCGCAATCCGTGCAATCGCGACGCTGTAATCGTTAAGCTCAGAACTTAGCCCGTAGGTGATGACACCAATGTCTTTGCCGTCGTGCATAACCCGCGCGCCCATGTCCATCTGCGCCATGCTGTCAGACAGTTGAACACCGTAAATCTTGAACCGCTCCTTGCCCTTGGACGCATAATGGTTTTCGGACCCGATGAACCCGATCTTGTCGGGGGACACGGTGAATTCCAAACCCAGTTCCCACAGCGTGTCACCGCATGTTTCGTTGTCAAACGGGAATGTTTCGGAATTGTCGCCCGGATAGAACAACAGGTAGCTTTCAATCCGCAACATATCGAGCGTGGAGAATTGGACCGGACGCACGCCCATATCTTTGCCTGCGTCCAGAATGCTGTCCCACAGATGCACAGCGTCTTTACGGCGGCAGAAAATTTCATACCCACGTTCACCGGTGTATCCAGTGCGCGATATCATCACGTCGCGACCAAATAATCGCGTTTGCAGGATGCCGAAATAAGCGAGATCGCGGATTGCTGGAATCTCTTTCGCCAGAAGATCGACAGAAACTGGGCCCTGTAGCGACATGTCGTGCAGATCGTCATCAAACAAAACGGAACAGTCTTTGCCAGCGGCCACCGTGACCAGCGATTCCATGCCTGTGCCGGTACCGATCACAACCATCCACGTGTTCACCGCAAGATGATAAATCACGCAATCATCGATGAACTTACCCTCACCGTTCAGCATCGCTGCATAAACGGCGCGACCTGGGGCTATTTTTTCGACGTTTCGTGTGGTGCAGCGGTCAATCACGTAGGCTGCGTCTTTGCCCGTCACATGTAGCTTTTTCAAACCGGACACATCCATCAAGCCCGCTTTGGTGCGGATCGCTTCATAGTCGGCTTTGGCGCGTTCGGGGGTGTGGTCATAAAACCATGCTGTGCCCATACCGTTCCAGTCTTCCAGCTCAGCGCCAATTGCTTCGTGGCGCGGGCCAAGAACGGAATGTCTCCAAAGAATAGCCATATGTGTTTTCCCTGTTTTCGACTCTTGTCTATTTGGATGTATTCAGCCCTAGCCCACATCAAAAAGCAACAATCTAGTGCAACTTTTTTTCCTGTCAGGTAATTATTCATACAAAAGGGCCGCTCGTTTCCGGCGGCCCTTCGTTAGATGTGTTTCAAACGGCTGACTTACTTGTCGAACCCTTTCGTCTTAGCCGCCTCGGATCGTTGACCAATCACAAGAACTGCCAAACAGATCGCCGCCGCAATCAACGTTGTGACACCTGGCAGGATCGTGCCCCAGCCAATGAACATTGCACCGTCTACTACGCTCCAGCTTGCTTCAGAATATGGAAACATCAGTTTCTCCTTTTGCTAAAATTATTCGGCAGGATGTGCGGGTGTAACAGGCGCGTCGCCGCCCCATTCGGGATAGCCCGCAGCCGGTACTTTCACGAGGTCCATGCCAGCGATTTCAGCGCCATGCGGAATGCGCAACATGCCAAATATCTTGAGAATGTAGGACACGATGTATCCCGGCACGAAGCCACACAAGAAGAAGACAATCGCGCCAACGATCTGACCCACAAGGCTTATCGTCGGGGCTTCGCCCGCAGCACCTTGAAGCGCCGGATAGCCCCCCGCCCAGATGCCCAACATGACCACACCATAAAGACCAATCGTGCCGTGAACCGTCACGGCGCCAACAGCATCGTCGATGCCGCGGTTTTCCAACCAGTCCGCACAGGGCTTCAGGATGAGACCCGCAGAGAATGCAATGATGAACGCGTGCGCCGGAAAGTAGATATCAAGACCAGACGCGGTCGAGATGATCCCGGCCAACGCACCAGACATCATCCAGAACGGATCACGGGTCAGTAGCCATGCGCCGATGATACCGCCAGCAACAGCCATCAGGATGTTGAACGACAAGGCCGAAAGCGTGATCGGTGTGCCATAAATCGTGGATGGCTTGTCTGCAAACCATGACCACGCCTCACCCGGAACAATGACGCAGGCCATCAAGAAGCCAAAGAAGCCGACAATGATCAGCATCAAGCCCGTGATAGTCAGCGGCATGTTGTGGCCCGGAATGTGGTTGGCCGATCCGTCGGCGTTAAACTTGCCGATCCGTGGCCCAAGGTTGATCAGGACACCTAGCGCGAAGAAACCAGCAACCGCGTGCACAAGACCCGCAGCGCCAAAATCATGGACGCCGAACTGCGTCACCAACCAGCCATCCGCGTGCCAGCCCCATGCCGCAGCCACGACCCAGGCAAACGAGCCAAGGACCACGGCAAGGATGATGAAACCGACTGTCTGGATGCGTTCAATCACAGCACCCGACATGATGGATGCGGTGGTCGCAGCAAACAATGCAAAGGCACCAAAGAACACGCCCGACGCTTGGTCAGCAATGTTTGGCCCCATGTATTGCGCGCTTTCGCCCCAGCCCCAAGCAATGGCATTGGCGTATTCAATGCCGGAAATGCCTGCCGGACCCGGTGCACCCGGAAGACCTGTAGGGAAACCCCAGTAGACCCACCACCCGAAGAAATAGAACGTCGGGATCATGAACGCGAAGGCAAGGATGTTTTTCACACCCGATGACAGCACGTTCTTAGACGTGACGCCCCCATCTCGTAGGCCAGAAAGCCCGCGTGAATGATGATCATCAATGGAATTGTCAGATAATAAAAAGTCTCGGCAAACATCGTGTTGGTGACGGCTGCACCACCCGCTGCTGCTTCTAACTCGGCCACCTTGGCCACGAGTTCGGCTAATTGTTCTTCCACGTTTTTGTCCCCCACGTCGGAAATCCGTTGTCATTGGACCTGCACAATCGCGCGCGGCCACTGGAAAAAAAGAAACATGGAAGTCTGGTTTGGCAAAGGTTTATTTTGCCTCATGTTAAAAAAAGTTTCCTCATGGTTGATCTCTGGAAATTTGGTGGTAGCCTCGCAGGTGTTCATTTGGCACCATTAACGGTGTTGTGAGTCGGGGATGAAAACGATGTGCGGAATTGTAGGGTTGTTCCTCAAAGACAAATCACTTGAGCCCAAGTTGGGCGAGATGCTGACAGCGATGCTGATCACGATGACGGACCGTGGTCCTGACAGTGCCGGCATTGCAATTTATGGTGGCGAAACAATCGGTCGCACGAAGATGACAGTGCAATCTGACGACCCTGATACAGCGTTTCCGGGGCTTGATGGCGCGCTGACATCAGCGCTTGGTGGCGCGGTCAATATGACCGTCAAAAGCACCCATGCGATCCTTGATATTCCCGCTGGAACGACGGCACTGGCGCGCGCAGAAATCGACAAACTGGACCGCGGTATCCGCGTGATGAGCCGCGGTGTCAGCCTTGAGATTTTCAAAGAAGTTGGGCTGCCTAAAAATGTGGCAAAGCGCTTTGAAATTGAGCAGATGAGTGGAACGCACGGCATCGGCCACACCCGCATGGCAACAGAATCAGCGGTGACAACCATGGGTGCGCATCCGTTCAATACAGGTGACGATCAGTGCCTCGTGCACAACGGTTCGCTCTCAAATCACAACTCGCTGCGCCGCAGTTTGCGCCGCGAAGGAATTCATATCGAAACCGAAAATGACACCGAAGTCGGGGCAGCCTATCTCACGTGGCAGATGCAAAACGGCGCGACCCTTGGTGAAGCCCTGACAAGCTCGCTTGATGATCTTGACGGCTTTTTCACCTTCGTTGTGGGAACCAAAGACGGGTTCGGTGTTGTGCGTGACCCCATCGCCTGCAAGCCCGCCGTCATGGCCGAAACCGATCAATATGTCGCCTTCGGGTCCGAATACCGCGCCCTCGTCGACCTGCCCGGGATTGAAAACGCCCGCATCTGGGAACCCGAACCCGCGACCGTCTATTTCTGGAGCCATAATGCGGCTCCGTCTTCCGCTGAAAAGGCCGCCTGATTATGCAAACAATCGACCTGTCTGAAATTGGTCTGCGCGAGATGAACAAGATGCTTCATAGTCAAGCAGATCAAACCAACCAAACGGCTTGGGAAATCATAAACCCCAAGGGCGCACATGCGATTGCCTGTGGGTTGAATGCCCCGATTGAAGTCACCGTCAAAGGATCGACCGGATATTACTGCGCCGGCATGAACCAGCATGCGACCGTAAACATCCACGGTTCCGCCGGTCCCGGAACTGGCGAAAATATCATGTCTGGCAAGATCGTGATCGACGGCGATGCCAGTCAGTACCTCGGTGCGACGGGCCATGGCGGCTTGATCGTTGTCAAAGGCAACGCATCGTCGCGCTGCGGAATTTCCATGAAAGGCGTGAACATCGTCGTGCAGGGAAACATTGGCCATATGTCCGCTTTTATGGGGCAATCTGGCAACCTTGTGGTCTGCGGTGACGCGGGCGATGCGTTGGGGGACAGCTGTTATGAGGCGCGTTTCTTTGTGCGTGGCAGCGTCAAAAGCCTTGGCGCGGATTGCGAGAAGAAAGAAATGCGGGCGGAACATATCGAAATTCTGCAAGGCCTGCTGAATGAGGCCGGTTTTGACGCCGACCCGTCCGAATTCACGCGCTACGGGTCCGCCCGTACGCTTTATAACTTCGATGTTGATAACGCTGGCGCGTATTGAGGGATGACCTAAATGACTGACCCTAAAATCCCCACAACAACGCCGCGCCAATCCGCGACGTTTACCCAAGATGTGAACAGCGACATTCGTCGCGCAGCAGCGACGGGCATCTATGATATCCGTGGCGGTGGCGCGAAACGCAAATTGCCGTCCTTTGACGACCTGCTGTTCATGGGCGCGTCGATCTCGCGATATCCGCTCGAAGGCTACCGCGAGAAATGCGAAACCTCGGTGACCATCGGTGGATTGCACGCGGAAAACCCGATTGAACTGGACATCCCAATCACCATCGCGGGCATGTCGTTTGGCGCGCTGTCCGGCCCTGCAAAAGAAGCTCTAGGGCGCGGTGCGTCGATGGCTGGCACGTCGACAACAACCGGTGACGGTGGCATGACCCCCGAAGAACGGGGCCATTCCGACAAGTTGGTCTATCAATATCTGCCATCGCGATACGGCATGAACCCGGACGATCTGCGCAAAGCAGACGCGATTGAAATCGTCGTTGGTCAAGGCGCCAAGCCGGGCGGCGGTGGCATGTTGCTCGGTCAGAAAATCAGCGACCGTGTGGCGCATATGCGCAATCTGCCCAAAGGCATCGATCAGCGGTCCGCCTGTCGTCACCCTGACTGGACCGGCCCGGACGATCTGGAGATCAAAATTCTTGAACTGCGCGAGATTACCGGTTGGAAAGTGCCAATCTATGTCAAAGTCGCGGGCGCGCGCCCCTACTACGACGTCACACTGGCGATCAAAGCGGGCGCTGACGCGGTTGTTTTGGACGGGATGCAGGGCGGCACAGCGGCGACCCAGGATGTGTTCATCGAACACGTGGGACAACCAACGCTCGCAATCATTCGTCCTGCCGTTCAGGCACTGCAAGATCTCGGTATGCACCGCAAGGTTCAGCTGATCTTGTCGGGTGGTATCCGCTCAGGTGCGGACGTGGCAAAAGCCATGGCGCTGGGGGCTGACGCTGTGTCAATCGGGTCTGCGGCGTTGATAGCGCTCGGCGACAATGATCCCAAATATGAGGCCGAGTATAACGCGCTCGGGACCACGGCAGGCGCATATGATGATTGGCATGAGGGCCGCGACCCTGCGGGCATAACCACGCAAGATCCTGAATTAATGGCACGATTTGATCCCATCGAAGGTGGGCGTCGCCTTAAAAACTACCTCAAGGTCATGACACTTGAGGCGCAGACGATTGCGCGGGCCTGTGGCAAGAACCATCTTCACAACCTTGAGCCAGAGGATTTGGTCGCGCTGACGATGGAAGCTGCGGCCATGGCAAAAATACCGCTTGCGGGCACTGACTGGTATCCTGGAAAGCCCGGAACCGGATTCTAAACAACAGGGCGCAGCCAGCAACGGCATGCGCCCTTTTTTATGACCAAAAGGCGTAACAGACGCCGCGACGACAGGGAATGACACCATGGCCACAGACCTCGCGAAATTTGCCGAAGACAACGGCGTTAAATACTTCATGATCTCGTTCACCGACCTGTTTGGCGGGCAACGCGCCAAGCTGGTTCCGGCCCGCGCAATTGCGGACATGCAGGAAGACGGTGCAGGGTTCGCAGGCTTTGCCACATGGCTCGACCTGACCCCTGCTCACCCTGACATGCTGGCTGTTCCGGACCCCGACGCGGTGATTATTCTGCCGTGGAACAAAGAAATCGCATGGGTGCCGGGCAACTGCGTGATGGAAGGCAAAGATGTTGAACAAGCACCCCGCAACGTGCTGCGCAAGCTGGTTGCACAGGCCGCTGACATGGGCATGCACGTCAAGACCGGCATCGAGGCGGAGTTCTTTTTGCTGACCCCTGCGGGCGACCAGATCAGTGACGAATACGATACCGCCGCGAAACCGTGTTACGATCAACAGGCGTTCATGCGTCGCCTCGATGTGATCCGCGAGATTTCGGATTACATGCTGGAACTTGGTTGGGGTGCCTACCAAAACGACCACGAGGACGCGAACGGTCAGTGGGAAATGAATTGGGATTTCGACGACGCGCTCAAGACCGCCGACAAGCATTCCTTCTTCAAGTTCA
>JAGGNB010000123.1 GCA_017886375.1 Octadecabacter sp. | reverse complement strand
AGCAGGTTTGTCACCAAACCGCGGTCAATTTTCACCCCTGTGACATCAAGTTTCGCGAGGTGTGACAGGCCCGCAAAGCCAATACCAAAATCGTCAAGGTGGACCTGAAATCCGCCGTCATGCAGATCGCGGATGATCGCGGCGTGGGATTGGGTTTCGGACGCGTCGCCGAAATTGGTAGTTTCCAACACTTCGATGGTGACCTGCGCACGCTCGATTCCCGCGGCTTCAACCCCCCAGACAAGGCGTCGGATGAAGTCTGGATGGCTCAGCAGTTCGGGGGAGGCGTTGAACGCAATGCCGATGTCACCAAATCCGGCGTGGTTGAGGTTTCGTTTCTCGGTCAAAGCGGCGGTCATCGACAACAAATCAAGGGCCCCCATGAGCCCTAACTCCTTAACCATAGGCAGGAAGTCATCAGGTGCAATCACGCCATCAACGGGATGGACCCAGCGTACAAGCGTTTCCAAACCGATGATCTGGCCCGTCTCAAGCGACATCGTCGGTTGGAACCAATAGTCCAAGGTTCCAGTGTCGATGGCATCGGCAAGTTCGATGGCGCGGCGGCTTTGAAAGGCGTGACGATCGTGCAGGTCCTCGTCATAGAGTGCGACCCGATTGCGGCCGGTGCGCTTTGCCTCATAAAGTGCAAAGTCGGCCTGAACGAGCAAGGTTTCTGCGGTCGTTTTTTTGGATTGAGAGACCGCAGCGCCAATGCTTGCCTCGATCTTAAGAAGCCGATTGGACCATGCGAACGGTTTTGAAATGGCGTCGAGCAGCCGCGTGCTCAAGTCGTCCAACAAGGCCAAGTCGCTGGTTTGCGGGCAGACCACGACGAATTCATCGCCACCCACGCGTGCCAACAGATCGCCGTCGCGTATGTTTTGGCGGATGACGTCTGCGGTATGGGTGAGCACGGCGTCACCACCGGAATGGCCATGGGTGTCGTTCACAGCCTTGAAATTATCGAGATCGATATGCAAAAGGCCGACCGGCGTGCCGTCACTCGAGCGCAGGGCCTCGCCGATGAACGTTTGGAAGGCAGCGCGATTGGGCACGCCGGTTAGGCCGTCATGTGTCGCCTCATGTTGAAGTTTAGTGCTGGTTTCGTGCAGCTTCTGTTTCTGTTCCATCTGTTCGGTCACGTCGCGGCACACGACGATCGCATTTTGCGTGCCATCAGGAGCGAGGTTGTAAGACGAATTCATCTGGTTCCAGAATTCACGTCCATCATTGTGCCGGTTCAGTCGTTCGTGAAGCGACCAATCCTGCGGGTTGTCGGTGCAATAACGAAAGGACTCTATTTCGTCTGGCGCAACGGCGTCATTTAGGGGAAGCGCGAATTCCAGCGGATTGCGCCCGACAATTTCATCAAACGTGACGCCAAAAATCTTCAGGTAGGCAGGATTGGCCCACAAGATACGGGCCTTCATATCCTGAACGACCAAACCGTCTGACGCGTGTTCACTGGCCATACGATGATAATCCGCGTCGCGCACCGCCGTGATCAATTCCAGTCGGGCGTGGTGCAGGGTCAGGCGCAGTATACCGACCTCTCGAGAGAGGTGAATTGTGAATGGTGTCAAGACAAGCACCACGGCCAAAAGACCTATGAATAGTACCACAAAGGTGGTCATTGATATCACCCGACTTGGTTATCCTTATGACGTTAACGCGCAAGAGTTTTGCGCAGGTTAATGGCCGTCGGGTTTTTTGATGGTGTTGCAGGTTGACGCCAAGGAATTGCCTTTGGCAGGGCGGCTGCGTATGGACACACCATGCAACGGGATGGGATGCCATATGCCCGCGCCGGACAGGTGGTGGGATTGTTGGGTGGATCGTTTGATCCGGCCCACGAGGGGCATGTGCACATTACAAAGGCGGCTTTGACGCGGTTCGGGTTGGACCGTGTGTGGTGGTTGGTAAGCCCTGCTAACCCGTTGAAAACCCGTGGCCCTGCACCGATTGCGGATCGTGTTGTGCGGGCGCGCGCGGTCATGCAGCATCCCCGCGTGACAGTGACAGACATCGAAGCACGTCTTGGCACACGCTACACTGCCCAGACGATTGCGGCGTTGCAGGATTATTACCCGGGCGTGCGGTTTGTGTGGCTGATGGGCGCGGACAATCTGGCACAATTTCACCGCTGGCAGGACTGGCGCGAGATTATGGCGCGGGTTCCTGTGGGCGTCTTGGCGCGACCGGGGGACCGGATTTCGGCCCGCATGTCACGTGCCGCGCGCATTTTCCGTGCGGATCGTCTGATCGGGCGGGCTTCGGTGCTGTTGGGACAGGTGGAGGCGCCTAAGTGGGCCTTTGCGAACCTGCCGATGTCGCAATTGTCATCGACTGCGATCCGCGAAACGGGCAAATGGAGCGCTGGTGCGGTTGATGACCACCCGCTGGGTGAATAAGGTTTTCGGATGTCAGTGACGTTTTCACGCAGAGCCATTTTGGCCGGCTTGTTATCCAGCGCCGCAGGGGTCGCACTTGCGGAGGCACCGTTGGTGTCGCTGCGCCCCAACGGGCGGACGGGAGCAGTGGACATTGCCCCCCAAACCAGCCCGATCCCGAGGATCGCGCCGCGGGCGCGGGAAACCATCGAAGAAATGATTGCGGCTGCCGATCTGGACGGAACGGTTGGCTGTGTTTTGGCGGACGCCGACACAGGGGAGATGTTGGAACAGATCGATGCGGGGGTCGCGTTGCCGCCTGCCAGTGTCACCAAAGCAGTGACTGCACTTTATGCGCTGGACGCGCTGGGTGGGGCGTTTCGGTTTATAACGCGGATATATGCGACTGGTCCGGTAGAAGACGGTATTTTGCGTGGTGATTTGATTTTGGCGGGTGGCGGGGATCCGACATTGTCTGCCGATCATTTGGCGCAATTGGCCGACGCGGTGAGGGCCGCTGGCGTGACCGACGTGACGGGGCGCTTTTTGAGTTGGCGCGGGGCGCTGCCCTACGCCGAAGAGATCGAGCCGTCGCAGTTGGACCATCTGGGCTACAATCCGGCGGTCAGCGGGCTGAACCTGAACTATAATCGTGTGTATTTTGAATGGGCGCGGTCTGGTGGTGACTGGCGTGTGACCCTGGATGCGCGCACGGAAAATCCCGGACCGCCCGTCAGCATGGCGCGGGTGCGGATCGTCGACCGTGGGTCGCCGGTTTTTGCCACGGATGCGCCGGACAGTTGGACGGTTGCGCGCTCTGCGCTCGGAAATGGCGGATCGCGGCGGATGCCGGTGCGCCAGCCTGCACTTTATGCGGGCGATGTGTTCCAAACGTTGGCGCGCAGGGCTGGCGTAACGCTGCCCGCGCCCGAAGTGATTGATGATCTGCCACAAGATCTTGCGGAGCTAGCGCAGCATGCCAGCGCCACATTGCGCACAATTTTGCAGGAAATGTTGCTGTATTCCACCAACCTTACGGCGGAGGTTTGCGGGTTGGCGGCCACAAAAGCAAAGTTCGCCACGTCACTGGATATCAAAGCGTCAGCAGCGCAGATGACCCGTTGGCTTGGTCAGAAATACGGGATCACCTGCGATTTTGTCGATCATTCGGGGCTAAGTGATCAGAACCGGATCAGTGGCGGTGACATGGTCAAACTTTTGTTGGCCGTGGGTCCGGACGGACCGCTGCGCCCGATCATGCGTCGCATTGCAATGACGGATCAGGACAACAACCGCCTTGAAGACTACCCCATTGAAGTCAGCGCCAAAACTGGCACGCTGAATTTTGTCAGCGCCTTGTCGGGCTATATCAAAACGGCCGAAGGATCCGATCTGGTGTTCACAATCTTCGCGGTGAATTTTGATCGTCGGGCACAGGGCATTGCCACAGGCGATGAAGTGCCTGAGGGGTCCACCGCGTGGAACCAACGCGCCAAGCGGTTGCAGCAGCGATTATTGCAACGCTGGGGGCTGGTGTATCGCAATGACGATCTGCAAGACACGACCGATCAGGTGCTGGTGGCGGACTAAAGCGTCATGTGACGGGCGCGCGCGCCGCGTTCAATGGCAGCGGCGTGCAGGCGGTCAATGTTCAACTCATACCGCATTTCTTCGAGCATCCGCAGTTCGGATTGCGCGATTTCACCGTCCGCCGCTGCCACATCACAGGCAAGCGCATAGGCTGTTTCGTTCAACCGTTCGGGCAGCGTTTCGCGGATCAAGCCGAACAAGGCATCAAGCCCGTCTTCTTGATCAAACAGGTCGAACACGGTCTGGGACACGCGCGGCACGTGATCTGAATCGTAGTCTGCAAAGACCGGCAGGTTGTTGATGATGTTGGTGATTTTCACCAATTCCGCGGTGCGAATGTTTTCGTCACTCGCCGATACTGCAATCATCAGGGCGCAAAGCGCGTCTTGGGCGGTCAGGGAAGGGGTTTCGGACATGCGCGTGGCTCCTGTTCTGTTGGTAATAACATATGGATTGAGCGCAAGAAATTCAACAGGTTACGGGTAATCTTGTCGTGGTCTGATCTGGTGGGCGCTTTGATTTATTGACCCTTTGTGCTGTGTGGCATAGGACGCGCAGGCGCTTGAACCGTTGGGGTTCGAGCCATTTTGAACGGATAAAACCCATGAGCAATTTGCGCGCGGCGGCGATGACGTCCAAGGCTTGGCCCTTTGAAGAAGCGCGCAGGCTGCTCAAACGCATCGAGGCATCGGGCAAGGACCATGTTTTGTTTGAAACGGGCTATGGCCCGTCGGGTCTGCCCCATATCGGCACATTCGGTGAAGTCAGCCGCACGACAATGGTGCGCCGCGCGTTTGAGGTGATTTCAGATATCCCGACACGGTTGATCTGTTTTTCTGATGATCTGGACGGCATGCGCAAAGTGCCGAGCAATGTGCCCAATCCCGAACGTCTTGAGCAATATATGCAGTTGCCGCTGACATCGGTGCCGGACCCGTTTGGCGAGTTCGAGAGCTTTGGCCATCATAACAACGCTATGCTGCGCCGGTTCCTGGACACATTCGGGTTTGAGTATGAGTTCATTTCGGGCAAGGAATACTACGAATCCGGCGCGTTTGATGAAATTTTGCTGCGCGCTGTTGAACGTTATGATGACGTCATGGCGGTGATGTTAAAATCGCTGCGTGAAGAACGCCGCGAGACCTATTCGATTTTCCTGCCAATGCACCCTGAAACGGGTCGCGTGATGTATGTGCCGATGAAGCATGTGGACGCCAAAGCGGGCACTGTGACGTTTGACGACGAGACCGGCAAGGAGTGGACCGTGCCGGTGACGGGAGGCCGCGTAAAGCTGCAATGGAAGCCAGATTTTGGCGCGCGCTGGGCCGCGCTTGGCGTTGATTTTGAAATGTATGGCAAAGACCATTCTACCAACACGCCGATCTATGACCGCATTTGCGAAATTCTTGGCGGCAAAAAACCAGAGCATTTCAGCTATGAATTGTTCCTTGATGACCAAGGCCACAAGATTTCCAAGACGTCTGGCAATGGCGTGTCGATTGATGATTGGCTGACCTATGCGAGCACGGAAAGCCTGTCGTATTTCATGTACCTCAAGCCAAAGACCGCCAAGCGGATGCATTTTGATGTGATCCCGAAGGCGGTTGATGAATATCACCAGCAGTTGCGGGCCTATCCGACGCAGGACGACACGCAAAAGCTGAACAATCCTGTGTTTCACATCCACGGTGCGGATGTGCCTGTGTCGACGATGGTTGTACCGTTTGCGATGCTGCTGAACCTCGCCAGCGTGTCGCAGGCGAGCGATAAGGACAAGCTCTGGGGCTTTATCCAGCGCTATGCGCCCGACGCGTCGGCTGAGGCGAACCCTGATCTGGACGCGGCGGCAGGGTTTGCTGTGCGGTATTACAAAGACTTCGTTGAACCGCAAAAAGTGTTCCGTTTGGCGGATGAGCAAGAACGCGCAGCACTTGAAGCGCTTGTTGTGTCGCTCAAATCAGGGGAGGCGGCGTTGGCTGTTATTGCGCAAAAGAATGCGCAAGAGGGCAAGGACGTCGCGCTGCCCGAGGTGAATTGGTCGGACGATGAATTCCTCCAATCCATCGTGTTCGCGGTGGGCAAGGTGCATGGGTTTGACCCGTTGCGGGCGTGGTTCTCATGCCTGTACGAAGTTCTGCTTGGCGCAAAGCAAGGGCCACGTTTTGGCGGGTTCATTGCGCTTTATGGCGTCGAGGAAAGCATTGCTTTGATCGAACGCGGGCTTGCGGGCGAATTGGTTGGCTAGCTCGATCTGGGCCTGATTTGAAACTAAAAAGCGGCTTTGTGCGTATCTTAGACAGATCACGCCAAAGGAGACCCGTCATGAAACACCTTCTCATCAGCGCGCTATTCTTGCTGCCTGCCGCCGCGCAGGCGCAAGATGCCACCATCGAAGATGTCATAACTGATCAATTGCAGGCTTTTGTAGATCGCGACATTGCAGGCGCGTGGGAACATGCCAGCCCGATGATCCAGGGCATGTTCGGCACGCCTGAAAATTTTGGCATGATGGTGCGCAATGGCTATCCGATGGTTTGGGACAATTCGGATGTGCGGTTTCTGGATCGCACGGAATTCCAAAGCCGGACCCGCCAAGAGGTCCAGATCCAAGGGCCGCAGGGTCTGTTTTATATCCTTGATTATCAAATGATTGAGACACCGGACGGGTGGCGGATCAATTCCGTTCAAGTGATCCCGACACCGGACGTGTTTTCCTAATCTGCTGCCGCATCTGTTGCGTTGCGGGGGACCCCATCGTCACGGTGCTGTCAGACACCTTTTACCCGAAACATTTACCTCTTTGAGCCGGTGATCCGTGCGCCCATTCGCGCCGCGGTTCTGGATTTTGATGGGGCAGGGCTGTCTGCCCCCAATGAGGGGTTTTCATATGAACAAGGTAATTACCGACGGATTGGTGCTGACACCGCCACCTTTTGGCGATGGTCTGGATGTCTGGTCAAGCGGCGATGGCACGCCGGGGTCTGACACCTACGACGGGTCTGGCAATGGAACATTTGTGCCAGCGGATCAGGACTTTTCCGGCTGTATCGAGATTGTAAAAACCCAAAGCGTGACCAAGCTGCGCTATATGGGTGAAACCCCGCTTTTGCCGGGCTGTTATCTGCGGGTGACGGCGCGGGTCAAATGCGTGGCGGGGGCACTGCCTGATGTGCGCATCGCGGCATGGGCTGGCACAGCGGGCGGCGCGCAGCTGAACGGCGTGATCGAAGTCGGGCCAAGCGTGTCGATCAACGGCTACGGCGATGTGATTGAGGTGTCGGCGATCATCGGCACAGGCCAGCGCAACGGCGTGGATATGGTTTGGGCGAATGCCAGCTATGGTCACATCGGGCTTGATTTGACCGGACCCAACGGCGGCGTCGTGCGGGTGGATGATTTCTCGATCGAAGACGTCACAGGCGCGTTTCTGCGCGACATGCTTGGCATTGTGGACGTGCGCGATTACGGCGCGATTGGTGACGGTGTCACAGACGATTCCGCAGCGTTTGAGCGGGCAGACAACGACGCCGACGGACGTGAGGTGTTGGTCACTGCGGGCACCTATTTTCTGGGCGGATCTGTCACGTTTCAAAGCCAAGTGCGGTTTGAAGGCACAGTGACGATGGGCGCAGAACACCGCCTGATCTTTCAGAAGAATTTCGACTTCCCCACCTATGTGGATGCCTTTGGCGACGAGGAGTTGGCGTTCAAAAAGGCGTTTCAGGCACTGCTGAACTTTTCGGATCATGAATCGCTGGACCTTGGCGGGCGGCGCATTTCGCTGTCCGGTCCGATTGATATGAGGGAGGCCGTGAACAATCGCACCAGTTTTGAGACACGTCGCGCCATTCGCAACGGTCAGCTGCAACCGATTGCCGGTCCTGCGTGGGATGACGATGTTGTTGTTGCGCAGGCGACCTATAATGCCGCAAGTTCTGTGCGCCTTAGCAATGTTGCCAATATTTCGGCCATTCAGGTGGGGTCACTGGTGACAGGCAACGGCGTAGGGCGCGAAGTCTACGTGCGCAGTGTCGATATTGCTGCGTCCCAGATCACGCTCAGCCAGCAGTTGTTTGACGCCGAAGGCACGCAGCAGTTCACCTTTACGCGGTTTAAATACCTTATGGATTTCAGTGGGTTTGATAAGATGTCCGACCTTGTGTTGGACCAGTTGGAATTGCGCTGTGATGGTGTTTGCAGTGCGATTTTGCTGGCACCACAGGGGCTCTTGTTCCAAATCCATGATTGCCAATTCATCCGCCCCAAAGATCGCGGCGTGTCGTCGCCCGGGGATGGCTGTCAGGGCATGGTCATTGACCGCTGTAATTTCGAATCTGATGAATCCGATATCCCGACGCAATTGCGCAAATCCATGTGTTACAATTCCAACGCGAACGATGTGAAAATCCGCAACAATCGCGCGGCGCGGTTCCGCCATTTCGGGGTGATGAATGGTGGCCAAAGCATTATCGCCAACAATCACTGGTTTAACGGCGACGATCAGGCGTCCGGTGTGCGTTTGGGCGGGTTGATCCTGACCAAGCCGAATTGCGCAACCACGGTGACGGGCAATTACATCGACAATAATTTCATCGAATGGACGGACGAACATGACGCGACACCGGATGTGTCGGGCTATTCGTTTGGCGGGTTGTCGATTACGGGGAACGTGTTCCTCGCGATTGATGTGCAGGCGTCCTTTCGCTGGATCGTTATCAAGCCTTATGGCGTGGGGCATTATATCAATGGGTTGAATGTGCAGGGCAATATTTTCCGCACGTTCAGCGGCAATATTGAACGGGTTGAAATGATCGACACAACCTATGCCGATCTGGATCAAAACCGGATGCGTAACATCATCTTTGAGGGCAATGCATTCAACGGCGTGAGCAATCCGACGCGCAATCCGCACATCGATGTCCACGTCCAAAGTTCGCCCGATCAGACGTGGACCGTGGACACACAAAACTATCTGCCGTTCGATGGGCATGCGCGCACGATTGACGCGCTTGTGCCGATCTTTGCTGTGCGAAACGCGGCAGGGGATGCTGTGTTCGCCAACCCCTACGTCAGCCCGAGCCAAGGTGCTAATGATGATGAATTCCGTGTCCTTTGGCCGGAACCTGTGATGGGGCAAGTGCGATTTTCGGTGCGGATGGACAATCCGGCTTAGCGGGGTCTGTGCCAGCCGAGATGAGCGATTGGGGGCGCCTTCGGGTGCCCCTTTTTCATCTGAGTGAACTTGACTTGCTGGGTCAACCGCGCCCTACTAAGTCGATAATGACGGAGTCTATTATGAGAAAAATTGCCCTCGCCGTGATGATGATCGCGCCCCTATTGTTGAGTTCACCGGCACTGGCAGACAGTCTTGTGGGGCGCTACGTCGCCTATATCGGGCAGGATGATTTGTATAATTCAAACGGCGTGCGCCTGACGCAGCCTTGGCAGGTGTTGCGCCAAGATCGCGCGAATTACCACCGTTTTGGCGTGTCGCAACCGGGCGATGAATGGGACGGTTTTTTCGGATCCATCGACAATCGCGCAATCATGGAACGCATGGTGATGAACGGCCGCATAGATCCGGGCGCTGCGCGCAATTTGGTCAATGGTGGCGCGATGGTTGTGGTTCGCATCTATGGCACCGGATCAACGGGCAACCGCGTCGAGGTTGATGTGGTCCGCTAGGTTCTAAGCCTGATCGCATAGGCGATATATGCTGGAATTTCGCGCAACGCCGATTTGGTTTGCGGCCAGAATTTGGCACCGCGCAACGACGGCGAACTGCTGGTCGCACGCAGCCCCGCACGTCGCGCGATCAGTTTGGCGCGTGGGGCGTGGTACCAATCGGTGATGATCACGACATCAGTTTCATCGATGAGATTTTGTGCAAAGCGGATGTTTTCGCCCGTTGTCGTAGATTGATCTTCCAGCACCATGGCATCAATAGGAACGCCCGCGTCCAGTAGAATGTCCTGCATGGCAGCCGCTTCGCTTGGCGGGTTTTGACCGACGCCACCACACAGCACCAGCGACGTGATATGCCCGTCTTGATAAAGGGCCGCCGCATGCAACGTGCGGCGCCGCAATGTCGGTGACGGGCCTTCGCGCCAAACAGCTGCACCGAGGATGATACCAATCGCCAAAGCGGGGTCCTTTCGCGGTGTGAGGCGGGGTTTAACCCTGCGCGGTCCTGCATATATAATGCTTCAAACCTAAGGAGCGTACAATGACCCAGACCCCATCCGACCTCGTTTCCAATGCAGGCATTGCGACCATTTCCATTGATGACGCCAAGGCGTTGCACGGGCAGGACGGCGTTGTGTTTTTAGACGTGCGCGAACCTGCTGAGGTTGCGGGCGGCAAGGTTGCAGGTGCCGTGGCGATCCCGCGCGGGGTTCTGGAATGGCAGACCGAGGCGCTGGAGGGGGCAAAGACAGTCGTGGTCTATTGCGCCGCTGGCGGGCGGGCCGCACTTGCGGGGGCCACGCTGAAATCGCTAGGGTTCGAGGATGTGCGCAACGCAGGCGGGTTCAAGGATTGGGCTGAGGCTGGGGGTAAGGTGGAGTGAGGTTCGCCGACCTTATCCACGGGTAAGGTATTGTTAATGAATGGTTAATATGGCTGGAAAATCATTATTGCCCATTTGCAGAAGTGATTGATGAAACAATAATTTCGCCATTCAAACCGCTGTATCACGGCAATTTATCCAGCCAATGTAACGTGCGATTTACCCGCCTAGGTTGACACCTAAGCTAAACTTGTATCCCTTATTCCCTATTTGTTGGAGTGATTGACATGGGTGAAGGCGACATCGGGCAA
The DNA here is from genome assembly GCA_017886375.1 of Octadecabacter sp. Taxonomy (GTDB): domain Bacteria; phylum Pseudomonadota; class Alphaproteobacteria; order Rhodobacterales; family Rhodobacteraceae; genus Octadecabacter. The sequence goes on along the minus strand of JAGGNB010000123.1, from coordinate 3,554 downwards.
CTGCGATTGTTTCTGGACTACGGGCCAATTGGCATAGCAGGACTTTCACTCGTTTTGGCAATTGTCGGGCTGATGTCTGCAAATCTGGATGAAAATCGCTTTAAACTGTTGCGGCTTGTTCTGTTTTTCGGTGCTTTCAGCCTCGTCACACTTTTGACGGCCGAGTTCATGCAGGTCGATGCCGAGCATGAAATGAAAGTCCGCGTCGTACCGCATGACAATGACAGTCAAGACGACACCCTGCCCGCAGCCTTCGTTCAAGTGAATGAAGTCGAAATTGACAGAGGTGCGCCATACGATGTTGATCAGGATATTATTGTTTCGGTCGATGTGACGCGTGCCATTCAGGCGGTCGCGGAGGCGCAGGCCCAAACGGCTGTGGCACAAGCGAGCGTGAATGAAAGTACCGACGCACTGGACCGAATTCTGTCCAGACTAACAGAAGTTGAAAGCGTCTTGGACGAGGCGCAATCGGATCTGAGTGACGCACAAAGTTCGGGTGGCTTGGAAACGCTTCGCCTGAGCAATTCAATCTCGACGAGCCTGGAAGAAATATCGCGGACAATTGCCCCTGAATTGAGCGTTATCCAAAGCGAATAGAAGACCTACCCACCCCGCTTCTTCCTTGGCTTTATTCCACCACGTTGGCCCGGCTGACCAGCCTTGGATCGTCCGGCCAGTTTCTTGCTTTCATTGACGGCCTTTTCAACCTGATATTGGCGCGCCATCGGGTCGTCGCTGACCATGAGGTCGACTGTTTCCAGCCGCTTGACCTCGTCGCGCAGCCTTGCGGCTTCTTCGAATTCCAGGTTCTCGGCGGCTTTGCGCATGTCGACCCGCAACCCGTCCAACACGGCCTTGAGGTTTGGACCCGCGGGCGTGTCGATGGTGGCGGTGACGCGGTTCATGTCGACGTCGCCTTTGTACAGGCCTGCCAAAATATCCTCGACGTTTTTCTTCACCGTCGTCGGGGTGATGCCGTGCTTTTCGTTGTAGGCGATCTGGCGGTCGCGGCGACGATCGGTTTCGCCGATGGCGCGTTCCATGCTGCCAGTGATCCGGTCCGCATACATGATGACGCGGCCTTCGGCGTTTCGCGCGGCGCGGCCGATGGTCTGGATAAGCGAGGTTTCAGAGCGCAAGAAGCCTTCTTTGTCCGCATCCAAAATAGCCACCAGCCCACATTCGGGGATGTCCAAACCTTCGCGCAACAGGTTGATGCCGATCAACACATCAAACGCCCCAAGGCGCAGATCGCGCAGGATTTCGATGCGTTCAATCGTGTCGATATCCGAGTGCATATAGCGGACTTTGATGCCGTTTTCGTGCAGATATTCGGTCAGGTCTTCGGCCATGCGTTTGGTCAATGTCGTGACCAAGGTGCGGAACCCTTTGGCGGACACACGGCGGATTTCATCCATGACATCATCGACTTGCGTGTCCACAGGGCGGATTTCAATCATCGGGTCCAGCAGACCTGTCGGGCGGATAATCTGTTCAGTGAACACGCCGCCGGTCTGTTCCATTTCCCAGTGCGCGGGCGTGGCGGAAACGAAGACCGATTGCGGGCGCATGGCGTCCCATTCCTCAAATTTCAGCGGTCGGTTGTCCATGCAGGACGGCAGGCGGAACCCGTGTTCGGCCAGCGTCATTTTGCGGCGGAAGTCACCCTTATACATGCCGCCAATCTGGGGCACGGACACGTGGGATTCATCGGCGAACACGATGGCGTTGTCAGGGATAAATTCAAACAATGTGGGCGGTGGTTCACCGGGCATGCGCCCCGTCAGGTAGCGCGAATAGTTTTCGATGCCGTTGCACACGCCCGTCGCTTCGAGCATTTCAAGATCGAAATTGCAGCGTTGTTCAAGGCGCTGGGCCTCAAGCAGTTTGCCCTCGTTGACCAGTTGATCAAGCCGCATTTTCAGTTCTTTTTTGATGCCGACAATCGCCTGTTTCATCGTCGGTTTGGGCGTCACGTAGTGGGAGTTGGCGTAGATGCGGACCTTTTCAAAGGTGTCGGTTTTTTCGCCCGTCAGCGGGTCAAATTCTGTGATCGCTTCTAGTTCTTCACCAAAGAATGACAGTTTCCATGCGCGATCATCAAGGTGGGCGGGCCAGACTTCAAGGCTGTCGCCGCGCACGCGGAACGTGCCGCGCTGAAAGCCCGCGTCGTTGCGTTTGTAGGCCTGTGCAATGAGGTCGGCCATGATCTGGCGCTGGTTATATTCCTCACCTGCGTGCAAATCCTGCGTCATCGCGCCGTAGGTTTCGACGCTGCCGATGCCGTAAATGCACGACACGGACGCCACGATAATCACGTCATCGCGTTCCAGCAGGGCGCGGGTCGCCGAATGGCGCATCCGATCAATTTGTTCGTTGATCTGGGATTCTTTTTCGATGAATGTGTCAGATCGCGCGACGTAGGCTTCGGGCTGGTAGTAGTCATAGAAGCTGACAAAATATTCCACGGCGGCGTCAGGAAAGAAGCCTTTGAATTCGCCGTATAGCTGTGCCGCGAGGGTTTTGTTGGGCGCAAGGATGATTGCGGGGCGTTGGGTTTCCTCAATCATTTTGGCCATAGTGAAGGTTTTGCCAGTGCCCGTTGCGCCGAGCAGGACTTGGTCGCGTTCACCGTTTCGAATGCCCTCGCACAACTCTTTGATCGCCGTGGGCTGATCGCCAGCGGGTTCGAATTCTGTCTTCAGCACAAACGCCCGCCCGCCTTCCAGTTTTTCGCGGGTTTTCACGTCCGGCGCTGGATTGGCGAGGAATTGTTCGGGGTCTGATTTGTCGGTTTGGGCGTAGGGCATGGGCACTCCTGTTAAGGTCCAATGTGACACCGATGCGGGGTTGTTCAAGGGGCATGACGCGGCTGCTGCTGACAGCGGTGTGTCAGCAGGGTGGTCGTGGGGCGCGCGATCGGGCACGCAACCCTTGCGCGGCGCGACGGAATCCCCGATATAACGATCAACCGATAGGAGCCCCCATGCGCGCACGTATTTATCAGCCAGCCCGAACTGCGATGTCGTCGGGCACCGCGAAGACCAAGCATTGGGTTTTGGAATTTGCGCAAGCGTCCGCGCGTGAAGTTGATCCGTTGATGGGCTGGACATCGTCGTCTGACACGCAAACCCAAGTCAAAATGACGTTTGAGACCAAGGAGGCGGCGCTGGACTATGCTGCTGCAAACAGCATCGATGCATCCGTCCAAGAACCCAAGAAGCGGCGCGCCAATATTCGCGTTGGCGGCTATGGTGAGAATTTTGCGACGAACCGTCGTGGTGCGTGGACGCACTAGGCGGTTGGGCCGGCCCGCTGGTCAACGGCGGGTTCCATTTCCAAGGAAAATCGCACGACCGCAGGCTGAAACCCCAAAGCGCCGCTTGAAATCTATATGCGACGCCAGCTAGAAGGTCGCGAGCGGTCCCGTAGCTCAACTGGATAGAGCACCTCACTTCTAATGAGGATGTTGAAGGTTCGAGTCCTTCCGGGATCACCATTTAATCATTTTGTGTCATTAACCCATAAGAATGCAAATTTGGGACCATAAC
>JAGGNB010000221.1 GCA_017886375.1 Octadecabacter sp. | reverse complement strand
GTCACTGGCGACAAACGCAGCATCCAACAGTTTGGGCTCAAAGCAGACTTTCGCTGCGGTGGTCACGAAGGTCCGCAATGGGCGGTCGCCGGTTTGCTGCGTTCGCGAAACGTTGTGGCACCAGCATCCATCCCAGTGGCTTTTCAGCCGACCGCTGCCAGCTATCCTGTCAATACCCGCGCCAGATCCAGCCGCCGCCAAAGATCCGGCTGCTGTCGTTGTCGTAAAACACACAAGCCTGCCCAGGTGCGACGCCTTCTTCGGGTGTGAGCAATTCGATTTCGGCAGTTGTAGCTGACAAGGGGCGCACGATTGCTTCCATCGGGGGTTTGGTGGACCGGATTTTGACTGAGATGTGGCGTTCAGGCACCGCATCGAACGCGTCATCGCCCAGCCAGTTGATTTCGCGCACAGGCACCGTGCGGGTCGTCAGCATGTCTTTGGGGCCAACGATCACGTGTTTCTTGTCCACGTCCAGCTTTACCACATACAGCGGATCGGCCAACCCGCCGATGCCAAGCCCACGACGTTGGCCGATGGTATAATGAATCACGCCACGATGTTGCGCCAGAACTGTACCGTCTGTGTCGACGATATCGCCTGGTTCCGCCGCGCCGGGGCGCAGTTTTTCGATCACCGCCGCGTAATTGCCGTTGGGAACGAAACAAATATCTTGGCTGTCGGGCTTATCTGCCAGCGCCAGCCCATATTTGCGCGCCAGTTCGCGCGTCGCATCCTTGGATGGCAGATGGCCCAGCGGGAAGCGCAGGTAATCGAGTTGTTCCGGTTTGGTGGAGAACAGGAAATAGCTTTGATCGCGATTGGCATCTTCGGCGCAATGCAGCTCCGCGCCGCGCGCGCCCATTTTGCGTTGTATATAATGTCCGGTCGCCATGCAGTCGGCGTCCAAATCTTTTGCAGTTTCTAGCAGGTCCTTGAATTTGACCCGTTCGTTGCACCGAATACACGGCACGGGGGTCGCGCCAGCAAGGTAGCTGTCAGCAAATTCATCAATCACCGCTTCACGAAACGTGTTTTCATAATCAAGGACGTAGTGCGGAAACCCCATGTCTTCTGCGACGCGCCGCGCATCATGAATATCGCGCCCAGCACAACAGGCACCCTTTTTGGCCAGCGCCGCACCATGATCGTAGAGCTGCAAGGTGACACCAACCACATCATAGCCTTCCTCAGCCAGTTGTGCGGCGACAACGGAACTGTCCACGCCGCCAGACATCGCAACGACGACTCGGGTTTGGGATGGCGGCTTGGCAAAGCCGAGCGAATTGAGGGGGTGATCAAGGGGCATAGGGCGTCCTAACGGAGATTTACGCGTAAATATAGGAAAAGTGTAATCACTCTCAGGGGGCAGCTTTACTTCTCCTTAGGTCGCGGGCGTCACAAGGCGAAACATGAAAGACCACATAGGGGTGTGAGAGATGTATTTAAAGAAGATAGACGGGCCACGATCGGTAAAATTGCCAGATGGGTCCACTATGACACGGGCAGACCTGCCGCCGCGCGAAACGCGGCGATGGGTTGCATCGCGCAAAGCCTGTGTCGTGCGCGCGGTTTCTTATGGTTTGGTGTCACGCGACGAAGCCAAAGACACTTACGGGTTGTCCAATGAAGAGTTGTCTGAATGGGAAGGGGCCGTGCGCGACCACGGCGAAGTGGCGCTCAAAGCAACCGCATTGCAAAAATATCGACAACCTTAAGGAGAGTTGCAATCTTCTGTACGTCCGGTAACGTGTGGTTAACCATTGTTATCGTAGGGTCATGTTAGACACCGAATAAGCGGAGAAGTGTAGTGCGAGTATTGCTGGTAGAAGATGACCCATCGACGGCGAAGAGCATCGAATTGATGTTGAGCCATGCGAACCTGAACGTCTATTCAACTGATCTTGGTGAAGAAGGGATCGATCTTGCCAAGCTGTATGATTACGACCTGATCCTTCTGGACATTAATCTGCCGGACATGAACGGCCATGAGGTGCTGCGCCAACTCAGGCTCAGCCGGATCGAAACCCCGATCCTGATTCTGTCCGGCGAAGACGGAACTGAAAGTAAGCTCAAAGGGTTCGGGTTTGGTGCGGACGACTATATGACCAAACCGTTCCATCGCGAAGAACTGGTGGCGCGCATTCATGCAATCATCCGTCGGTCAAAAGGTCACGCCCAGTCTATCATCAAAACCGGTGTGATCGCGGTCAATTTGGACGCTAAAACAGTCGAGGTTGACAGTAGCCCTGTGCACCTGACGGGAAAAGAGTACCAAATGCTCGAACTGTTGAGCCTGCGTAAGGGGACGACGCTGACGAAGGAGATGTTCCTTAACCACCTTTATGGTGGCATGGATGAACCTGAGTTGAAGATTATCGATGTGTTCATCTGCAAGCTGCGCAAGAAACTGTCTGAGGCGACGGGTGGTGACAATCACATCGAAACCGTCTGGGGCCGCGGCTACGTACTGCGCGATCCAGAACCGATGGCGCAGCGCGAGACGGAAAAAATGGCGATTGGCGCCTAGAGCGCCCTTCGCGAGATCCAGAGATACGTTGGCATCCCCCTCACGGAACGCCATTAGATTTCTAGCGGGCACTTTGGATTGCGGCCGATCATGTCAGTTGGGGACAGGGCTGGACCTGTCCTCGCCACGGACTTATCACAGGGACAGTATTCATCGCTGCGGCTGCTGACGGGGGTAGAGTTTGAGCGCGACGACATCGGTTGAAAACCTGACCAAGGATGAGGCCGCGCAAGAGCTTGCGCGGCTGTCTGCACGTCTGGCGCAGGCGAACGCAGAGTATCATCAAGATGACGCGCCACAGATTTCTGACGCGGAGTATGATGCGCTGAAGCTGCGAAACGCGGCGATCGAAGCGCGATTCAGCGACCTTAAGCGTCGCGATAGTCCGTCTGAAAATGTCGGTGCAGCCCCGTCAGATGGGTTCGGCAAGGTCCCGCATGCGGTGCGGATGCTGTCATTGGGCAACGCATTCACCGACGATGACGTCACCGAGTTTGACAAATCTGTGCGCAAGTTCCTTGGCCGCGAAACCGGCGCGCTGGCGTTCACCGCCGAGCCGAAGATCGACGGTCTATCCCTGTCCCTGCGCTACGAATTTGGTAAACTGGTCCAAGCCGCCACCCGCGGTGATGGTGCGGTCGGTGAGAATGTCACTGCCAACGCCCGCACAATTGACGACATACCGCAGGTGCTGGACGATGCGCCCGATATTCTTGAGGTCCGCGGCGAAGTTTATATGTCGCACACGGATTTTGAGGCGTTGAACGCCCGCCAACGCGATGCGGGCGCAAAGACGTTTGCCAACCCAAGAAACGCGGCCGCCGGATCGTTGCGCCAATTGGATGTGAGCATCACTAAATCGCGGCCGCTAAAATTCTTCGCTTACGCATGGGGCGAAGTTTCAGCACCCTTGGCCGATACGCAATCGGGCGCGATTGCGCGGCTCAAAGCACTTGGCTTCCAGACCAATCCGCTGACGCAAATCTGCGCTGGTCCCTCCGATATGATCGCCCATTACCGCGATATCGAAAGCCAGCGCGCCACCCTTGGCTATGATATTGACGGCGTCGTCTACAAGGTGGATGACCTGTCACTGCAGGCGCGGTTGGGGTTCCGGTCCACCACAC
>JAGGNB010000099.1 GCA_017886375.1 Octadecabacter sp. | reverse complement strand
GTAACGCAGCGAAACAACATAAAGCGGCGCATCATATACTCGACCTTATAGGCCTTGCGGACCGGCGCGACTACCTGCCCGCAAATCCGTCCGGCGGGCAGAAACAACGGGTCGCCGCGGCCCGTGCCTTGGTGTCAAATCCCGAAATCATTCTAGCCGACGAACCTACGGCCGCATTGGACAAGGAATCGGGACATACTGTGGTTCAAATCCTGAAATCCCTTGGCAAAGCGCGGGCACGACGACCGTGATGGTTACCCATGATCCTCGTATTCTTGAAATGGCAGACCGGATCATCACCCTCGAGGACGGGCGGGTCGTATCGGACAAGCTGCAATAACCCTCTCTGATAAAGATCAATTCAGCGCATGATACCGCGTGCGACAATCGGTGCATTCATCCCTTTTTCAAGGAGCGCACCATGCAATTCGATTTCACATCAAAAACAGCCATCGTTACCGGCGCAGCGTCAGGGATCGGTGCTGCAATTGCACGCGACCTCGCTCGGTTCGGCGCAACTGTGGTTCTGGCCGATACCGATGATGACGGGATGGCTTCAGTTGCAAACGAGATAGAGGCATCCGGCGACACCTGTTTCACCCAAGTCACCGACACAAGCAATGCAACGCAAGTTGAGGCCTTGGTCGCGTTCGCTGTCGAAAAAACTGGTGGGATGCATCTACTGGTAAACAACGCAGGCATCGGTGGTCCAGCAGCCCCGGTCGGCGAATACCCCCTCGATGGCTGGCACAAGGTTATTGACGTCAATTTGAACGGTGTCTTTTACGGCATGCGCTACGGAATCCCCGAAATCGTCAAGGCAGGTGGCGGCGCGGTCGTCAATATGGCCTCGATTCTGGGGACAGTCGGGTTTGCCACAGCCAGTGCCTATGTTGCTGCCAAACACGCAGTTGTCGGGCTGACCAAGGTTGCCGCGATGGAATACGCGACCGCTGGTGTTCGGGTGAATTCTGTGGGGCCAGGTTTCATTGCTACGCCACTGCTTGAAAAGAACCTCGATGAGAACGCACTTGCCGGCATTGCCGCACTGCATCCCATCGCGCGTCTTGGTGACGCCGCCGAAGTCTCAGCACTGACCTGTTTTTTATTGTCTGAACAGGCTAGTTTTATCACTGGCAGCTATCATCTTGTCGATGGTGGATATACCGCGCAGTAGCCGCGACAGACAATCAAAAGGAACAGGACCATTGCAAGACACCCTCACCCTGACCTGTCTGGCCTGCGGGCAAATCAACCGGCTTCCGGTCGCGAGACTTGACGCCAATCCAAAATGCGCAAAGTGCAAAGTCGCGCTTGTGGACGGCGATGTGGCGGAATTAACGCAAGCAGTTCATGCAAAATCGACAAAAACCGATAGCCTCCCGATACTCGTGGACTATTGGGCACCATGGTGTGGGCCCTGTCGCACGATGGCGCCGGAATTCGCAAAAGCGGCGCGAGCGTTACGGGCCAACGCACGGTTCGCCAAAATCGACACAGAGCAGTACCCGCAGATTTCTCAGCAACTTGGCATTCGCGGTATTCCGTTGTTGATCATGTATTCAGCGGGCCACGAAACCGCGCGCCTTAGCGGGGCACGTCCGGCCAGCGACATCGAAACATTTGTGCGTCAACATCTTTGACGCCCTATTCTACATCTGATGCACATATTCGCCGGGCGCAGCGCACAATGACTTGCTCATAGTTGGAGGTTTGGTCTTTTTACTGCTGTGCGTGACCAGCCAACTCGCGAACGCTGGCCACCATGATCCTGTGATCGGAGCGTTCTGATCGCGCCAACCGTCAGGTCCCTTATACAACGCACCACTTTCACGCCGATCCATGCGGTAATGGCGCCCCACATGATCTGGTTCGCTAATAATCCCACCATTATGACCACCATTTGTGAGCACAAAAGTCAGATCGGCGTCGGTAAACAGACGAGTTTTATAAACTGATTGCCACGGCGCAATGTGATCGGTTTCCGTACCGACCACAAACATCGGCGTCGAGATGTCCTTCAGCGCAATGACCCGTCCATCAACCGCAAAACGGCCCGCGCTAAGCCGGTTTTCCAAAAACAGACCGCGCAGGTACTCCGAATGCATGCGCGCCGGCATGCGCGTCGTATCCCCGTTCCAGACCCCGATGTCTGTGGGCAAATCGTCCTGCCCCAAGAAATAACGACGAACGGCACGAGTATATATCAGATCCTCGGCACGGATGGACGCAAACGTGCGCGTCATTTGCGGGCGATCAAGATAGCCCTGCGCCCACATCAGGTCTTCAACAAACGCGACCTGACTTTCATCGACAAATAACAAAAGCTCTCCGGCTTCGGCAAAATCGATTTGGGCCGCCATCAACGTGATCGATGCAAATCTGTCATCCCCCTCGCGCGCCATCGTGGCCGCCGTGATCGCCAACATCGTACCACCAAGACAGTAACCGTTTGCGTGTACTTTCTGGTCTGGAACAATCGTATTGATCACATCCAACGCAGCCATGACGCCGTCTTTGCGGTAATCCTCAAGCGACCATTCAGCGTGTTCCGCGCCTGGGTTGCACCACGAAATCATGAAGACAGTAAAGCCCTGCCCAACCAGATAATTAATCATCGAATTATGCGGCGACAAATCCAGAATGTAGTATTTCATAATCCATGCTGGGATGAACAGGATCGGCTCGGCATGAACCTTTGGCGTTTGCGGGCTGTACTGGATCAGCTCGAACAGATCATTGCGAAATACAACATTGCCCGGCGTGCAGGCAATGTCCTTGCCCACCTGATAACCATCGGGGGGTGGTTTATGGATCTGCGTTAATGTCTGCATCATATCCTGTGTGAAATGCGCAGCCCCTTCGATAAGGTTTGCGCCACCGCATTTCATCGTCGCCGCAATGATTTCGGGGTTGGTCCATGGAAAATTTGAGGGCGAAACCAAATCCAGCATCTGACGCGCTTGAAACCGGGTTCTGTCCGCATCCTGCCCGATTTCACCGCTCATCTTTTCGGTCGCGGCGTCCCACCAGTCTTGTGTTGCAAGAAAGCTCTGTTGCCATATCCGGAACGGCGCATTTTGCCATGTTTCGTCTGTGAAACGATGATCGTGCAGTTTGGGCTTGAACGGCGCATCATCAGGGTCCGCCTCCATCCCGCGCATCCAACATGTCATTAGCTTCGCTGCATTGTGCTGCGCGCGTTCGACCAGTTCCAGTTGACGCCCCGGCGAGCGCGTCAAATGCAGCGCCCAATCATTCCAAGCTTCGCCTGCGGAATGCGGGGAAACACCCGCGGTCATGCGTGCAACGACAGCCCGCAAGGAGCGATCCAGATTTTCATGCGGGTGGTCGTGGGTCGCCACGACCGAAGGAGACTGCGATGTAGTATTCACGCGTGGAAACCCTTTTTGTTACGAGCATGCCTCTAGTTAGCCATTGCCGTTTCAAACTGAATTGATCTTTATCAAAGACAGCACACTCAACTTGACCATATTCACGAACTGCTAGACCGTCCAAATCACTGCATACGGCAAAGCACTACTGGTTAAACTGACTGGCATTGATAAAGACCATTAAGCCATCAATCATGCCAGACAGGTTAACTCCAACCGCACAGGTAGCCCCATGATCCGTTTCGTTCTTTTGTCGCTCATAATCTTCACAACGGCCGCCTGCACGCCGCAAGAGGAGGAGAGCAGCCGAACTGATATCTTGCGCGGCAAACAACTGTATCAGGAAAATTGTGCGGCATGTCATGGTGTGAACGCGGACGGCGCTGGGGCCGCATCGTTGGGCCTGGGCGTAGCACCCCCAAGTCTACGCGACCTATCTGCTGGCAACGGTGGCATTTATCCGCGTGATTATGTGTTGGGCACAATTGATGGACTAGCCCGTCATAATGACCCTTCGGCCGCTATGCCAGAATTCGGGGCGGGCGACATGGGCACGGTGGTCCTGCTTGAAGAAAACGGTCTGACCATGCCCATACCAGCTAATCTATTGGCGATCGCGAATTATCTAGAGACACTTCAAAACTGACGGCAGCTAAAGAAGACGCGCTTTCGATCTCATTCTTTGGATCACCACAAGACATTTGAATTCCCAGTAGAAGACGTTCCGCGCCTTTGAATTTGCTCACATTTCAGCTATCTTAAAGTTCCCTTTCCTTGATTTGACAATCCATTCAACTGAACGGGGTTTGTGCTAGCATAACGTTTCGAATGGATTACGGGCTAGATTGGTCGCAACTTCAAGAGGTGCAGCATGCGACGTATAAAGCCGGATGATCCAGATTTACCTCTGGAAGACTTGATGAACGAATGGCCTCAAACCATTTGCGTTCTAATGGATGAAAAGTAGTGAAATTGTCACCTGCTCCGCGGCACATGTTTCCATTGGCGTTCTGATTCTACCTTTGACTGCTTGGCGCGATCATTTCCGACCGAGGTATTGATCTTCGTCATTGTGATCAGAGCAGCTTGATGCATGTCTTCATTCAATCGCAGTCAAGCCTGATCAGGCTAAAAAGAAGAAAGGACACCAACTGACCGGACATCATCACCATATTGACCCCAAGGCTGGGAATAAGCTGATATCCTGGGCGGTGGCTATCAATATCCTACTGACAGTCGTCCAGATCATCGGTGGCATTCTGTCTGGTAGTCTAGCCCTGATTGCAGATGCGATCCACAATCTGTCCGATGCCCTGTCACTGGTTCTGGCGTTCCTTGCACGCAAGATCGCGCGTCGTCCCGCCGATGACACCATGACGTTTGGGTACGGCCGTGCCGAAATCGTCGCGGCGCTGATTAACTACACTACGCTGATCCTGCTTGGACTGTACTTGACCTACGAAGCCGTGATGCGCCTTTTTGATCCAACTGATATTGACGGATGGTTCGTTGTTTTCATCGCGGTATTTGCGCTTACTGTCGATGCTGTCACGGCCCTGCTGACCTATGCATTGTCAAAAGAGAGTATGAACATTCGCGCGGCCTTTTTGCATAATGTCGCGGATGCGCTTGGGTCCATTGCTGTCATCGTCGCGGGCACCGTGATCATCTTGTACGACTGGCGGCTCATCGATCCGCTTATCACCCTCCTGATCGCGGGCTACATTCTTTGGCAAGCCGTGACCGAGATCGGCGGTTCTATTCGCATATTGATGCTTGGCAGCCCACCTGATCTGGATACTCAGACTATTTTGGAGGCGATGCGCGCCGTAGTGGGCGTAGAAAGCGTGCACCATCTGCATCTGTGGCAAATGCAGGAACACGAACCAGCACTGGACGCACATGTCGTAATTAAGGATGGCGTCTGGTCCGAAGCTGATCAAGTGAAATCCGCCATGAAAACCGTTTTACGCGATCAGTTCGGCCTGACCCACATCACTCTTGAATTGGAGTGTCACGCCCATGCCTGCAAGGATCCCCAGCAAGTTGGGCATGCTGCTGAAACGACTGACCTTCATTGAGCAGGATCAATACAGCCGCTTGCCGGGTTCGTTAGGAATGACGGACCTGTATAGGCGAACTTTGAAGGAGTTTAATGGATGCGCGATGTCTTTGTCTGGCTAAACGATCAGCTGCTGCGCATGCAGTGGCTGTCGGACCTTGTCACATGGATCTTGGCAGATGGTTTGGGATTGGACATGACAAGCCGGATCGCTGGCAGCGTCCATTTCTTCATCTACGACGTCATCAAAATATTTATTCTATTGTCCGTGCTGATCTTTTCCATTTCCTACGTGCAAAGTTACTTTCCGCCAGAGCGGACACGCCGTATCCTTGGGCAACGACAAGGTTTGGGTGCAAACACGATGGCCGCCCTTCTGGGCACGCTCACGCCCTTCTGTTCATGTTCCTCCATCCCCTTGTTTATTGGGTTTACCAGCGCGGGATTGCCGCTTGCGGTGACGTTTTCCTTCCTCATTTCATCACCGCTCGTCGATCTTGCGTCGGTGATCCTGCTCGCCAGTATCTTCAATTGGACAATCGCTTTGAGCTATGTCGCCGTCGGGCTGGTCCTGGCGGTTCTTGGTGGGACTTTGATCGGGTACTTGAAACTTGAGAGCCAAGTTGAAGCATTTGTGTTCCAAAGCCCCGTTAGCGACCATGACAACGATGGCCAGATCAGCCGCCGGGAACGGCTTATCTACGCACGCGATCAGGTTTTGGATATCGTGCATCGGGTCTGGTTATATGTCTTGATTGGTGTGGGTATCGGGGCCGCGATCCACAACTGGATTCCCGAAAGCTTCATTGCCGCCACTTTAGGCCAAGACAGGTGGTGGTCGGTCTTTGTTGCAACACTGGCAGGCATTCCGATGTATGCTGACATCTTCGGAACGCTACCCATCGCCGAGGCACTTGTCCTGAAAGGCGTTGGTATAGGGACCGCTTTGGCATTTATGATGTCCGTGACAGCACTGTCGCTGCCGTCAATGATCATGCTCAAACGCGTTGTTAAGCTGCCTTTGTTGGTCATATTCGTTGGCATCGTTACGGTTGGAATTATTGTGATCGGGTATCTCTTCAACAGCGCCAGCCATCTACTCATTTGAAACGGAGACAGAATATGAAAATCAAAATCTTGGGCTCAGGTTGCAAGAAGTGTGTGGCCTTAGCAGATAATGCAAAAGCCGCCGCGCAAACCGCTGGGATCGACTTCGAGATCGAAAAGGTCACCGACATCGTCACCATCGCGGGCTACGGGATCATGTCAACGCCCGGCCTCGTCCTCAATGAGAAAGTCGCGTCCGCGGGACGGGTTTTGAGCGTGCCCGAAATTGCCCAGTTGCTGGCGCAGGCGCACCCGTCAGAGTCTTAAGAAAAACCAAGGTCTGTCAGGAAAAACGGTGCGTTCCGCCACATATGCCACAGACAGTATGAAGGCGTTGCCAAGTAAAGCGTTTGCTGTTCTCATCCACTCAAGCGGCCAGATCGGGTCGACCCGGGGGTGCGGCATGAAGAACCCATCAGAATCAACCAAACCATTTGGCACTCTTGAAGCCAGTCTTCAGGCAATCCTGTCCTCAGCGGTCGATGCAATTATCATTATTCGGCATGACGGTATCATTGAAACAGTCAACGAGGCCGCAGCGGCCCTGTTTCAGTATGATATAGAGGAATTTCTGGGACAGAACGTGAAGTTTCTGATGCCTGACACGCACCGGACCAAGCATGACGGGTACTTGCACAACTACAACACCACCGGGCACCGAAAAATCATTGGTATCGGGCGCGAAGTTGAAGGGCAGCGCAAGGACGGCAGCATTTTCCCGATGCACCTGTCAGTCGGTGAATTTTTAGACAACGGCACCAAATACTACACCGGTATCATTCATAATCTTTCGCTGCGGAAAGACGCTGAGCAGGCGCTGCTTCAAGCGCAAAAGATGGATGCTATCGGACAGCTTACCGGCGGTGTCGCCCATGACTTCAACAACCTTCTGACGGTCATTGTTGGCAATCTAGAACTGATGGAAATGCAAATGGGGGCCTTTGAGCATTCTGATCTCCTGAAGGAGGCCCTGGAGGCTGCCGATTTGGGCGCGCGACTGACAGAACGGCTTCTGGCCTTCGCGCGACGTAGTCCACTTGAACCTCATGTGGTGGAATTGAATGGGCTTGTTGGCGGCCTGACAGATATGTTGCAGCGCACCCTTGGCGCGACAATTGAATTGCGGACCGTTCTTTCCCCAGACCCTTGGGCCGTAAGAGTCGACCCCACGCAATTTGAAAGCACTATAGTCAATCTTGCCGTCAACGCGCGAGATGCAATGCCCAATGGCGGGCGCTTGATCGTCGAGACAAGTAACATGCCACTTAATGAAGACTATCTTGCTGACGAACTTGGTCTCCCCAAGAATGATTATGTCCAAATCTCAGTGACTGACACCGGTATCGGCATGCCAGAAGAAGTCATCCGGCGTGTTTTTGAACCGTTCTACACGACCAAAGAAGTCGGCGAAGGCACCGGATTGGGCCTTTCGATGGTCTATGGATTTGGCAAACAATCCAACGGCCTTGTCACAATCTACAGTGAGCTCGATAAGGGCACGACTGTAAATCTCTACCTCCCCCGACATCGGGACAGTCCCGCCGTACCAGAAAAGCAAAAGACAGAGGTTCAACTCCAAAACGCAACTGGAGGAACGATCCTCGTTGTCGAAGATGACGAACGTGTCCGCCGCTTAACCAGGGGACGGCTCGAAGCTTTGGGGTATCAGGTGCTAGAAGCCATTCACGGGCCCGCTGCGATTGAGACCCTAGCTGAACATCAAGATATTGATCTGGTGTTTACCGACCTGGTGATGCCCGGCGGCATGTCGGGATATGAGGTCGCAAAGAACGTTCAGGACAACAGGCCAGAGATCAAGGTCCTGCTGACGTCTGGGTACGCGGAGGAGCTTATGAATGGGGATAAGCTATCAGCGCGAAACCTAAAGCTGTTGCGGAAACCCTATCGTCAAGCGGCGCTAGCAGAAGCAATCCGTGACGCACTTGAAAGGTAGTCAGGTATCGAGGCGTTTCACCTCCGTTGCAAACATGTACCCAATACCGCGCACAGTCTTGATCAGCATAGGTGAAGTCGGATCACGTTCCACTTTCTTGCGCAATCGCGCCACATGATTGTCAATCGTGCGGTCTAGCGGGGACCATTCGGTGCCGTGCAACAAATCCATGATCCGATCACGTGAGAGCATTCGCTTTGGATTGCCCAGAAAGACAGACAGTAGCCGGAAATCACCACTGGTCATCTCGAGCGGTGCGCCGTTGCGATCCAAGAGCTCGAAGCGATCCGGATAAGCGGTCATCCCGTCGAAGGTCACAGCTCCTTGTGTGTCCGGATGGTTTTCTTGGGTTTCAGGCGCGGTGGGTTGCGGATTTTCTGTGTTACCTGTGCGTCTCAGGACGGAACGCACGCGGGCCAAAACCTCGCGGACATGAAACGGCTTCGTGATGTAATCGTCTGCTCCAACTTCAAGGCCAACAACCCGATCAATAACATCATTGCGGCCTGTCACCATAATGATTGGTACGTTTGAATTCTGGCGGATGCGTTTTGCGATTTCCAACCCGTTCTCGCCGCCTAATTGTACATCAAGCGTTACAAGCTTCACATTGTTGGCGCGGATTGCATCAAGAGTTCCGGCTTCGTCTTCAGCTTCAACGACCTCAAAACCGTCACTCTCTAAACATCGCTTTAAGAGCAGCCTTACCTTTGGCTCATCATCGACGATAAGGATTGTGCTTGAACTCACCGGCGTGCCCCCTGCCAAAATCGTTGCGCGAATGGTCACGCCAAGCCGCAATCTACATTGTACTTCGAGGAGATGGCAAAAGACTACAAAACTTTACAAAGCGGCGGAGTCCCCGCTTACATTCGCTGGTCAAAGTCTTCCTAACAGAACAGGGAGACGACCAATGTATATTTCTAACGCAACCGACTTTGAGACTTCGAAAACACCAGTTTCAACAGCCTTGGCTTGCTGCGGTTCCTCCAAAAAGGTGCAAACCCGCAAACTGAAAGCGGCGCAAAACCTGTTCCGCGAAGGCGACGACGTCCGGCACGTCTATGAGGTTACAAGTGGCGTTCTTCGGTTGACCAAGGTGCTCGAAGATGGTCGGCGACAGGTCATCGCATTCGGATACCCTGGCGATATCATCGGATTTCCCCATAATGGCGTGTACCATACAGAATGCGACGCTATTTCAGGTGCCGAAGTCGTTGCACATGACATCTGTGATCTCGAAAGCGGAGAGCGTAATCCCGAGTTACATCAGCGATTGGTCATGGCCACGCTCAAGGAAATCAGTGGGATGCAGGATCACTTCATGATGTTGGGCAGAAAGTCAGCCAGCGAAAAGACGGCGTCGTTCCTATCAGTACTGATGGAGCGCACTGGCAAGCCATTGGGCGCTTATACTCATTTCGAATTCCCCATGAACCGCGCCGATATCGCTGATTTTCTAGGACTAACCGTCGAGACTGTCAGCCGAACCATTACCATGCTTCGCAAATCGAAGCTGATTGCCTTGGAAAACTCAAGGTCGGTGGTCGTTCTGGATGAAGCCGCTTTGTGCGACTTGGCAGCCTAATGGGTATCATCGATTCAGAGCACGGGACGATCTTGCCCTGAAATAGGTCACGTCGATCATCTCTCTCTAATACCACACGCCATGCTTGCTTTGGCTGAGGAGAAGTAATTTCAATGTGCCTTGTCATTCAACTGGATGCGATCAAGCCTAAGTTAGGATCACATCTGACACCTTCCTACGCGCCGATGGCGCGGGACTGTCAGCGGACCTGCCAACACGCAACAAGACCTGAGGATATCTTGCGACTCCTGACGCTTCCGCCAGTTTCAAACGCAGTGCCGCTACTTCAATTGGTTGATTAAGGTACGATGCCGAATATCCTACCGACGTGATCTTCAGCAACATCTTGGCAAGAGCGCGTCCAATGTTGAGCCAATCATCAACAGTATCTGAATTGCTCGCAAGCAACGCCAAAGCCGGCGATCCGCCTAGGATCTTCTTCGCGTCGGCGGCTGCAACATTAGTACCAAGATCAAATGTACGGATTACAAAACGTGCAGCGGGGGCAAGGATATCGGGCATACCGAAGCCTGTGCCAGACATGCCATCACGACTACCGAGCCTCGATGAATGGACCCAAGAGGCAAGTTCTCGCCGGAAGCTTGGATCATCAAACTGAACGCGATCACCCTCGGCGACCAAACCTGCGATCTTTTCGACAGATGTTCCACCCTCAAAGAACTGAACGCTCGCGCCCACGCTTTCGACGATATCGCGGCACCCGGGCATCAGATCGGCAGGAAGATCTTCCATGAAATATGCGTTGCGGTCGGTGCGGCGCGACTTGATTGCGTTGAACAGGGCAATTTCACTGTCATCAGGTTGCGCCCCATCCGCTACGGTAATCCGCGCAAGATGATCAGAGAAGTCGGAATCTGGAGAGGTTGCCACTGTTGTCTGTAAAGAGAAGCGTCGTGCTGCTGCTTCAAAAGTTCCGACAGCGGCTCCGCAACTGATCGTCAGTTCTCTATCCTGAGGGTCAACTACTGGCAGAGCCCGCGTTCGATCTGCAAGGACATCGACCCAATCCGGCCCAGTCGCAAATAACCAAGGCTGCGTGTTGTGCCCCGAAGGCGCAAGCGTCGCATACCCGATCAGAAACCGTATTCTTTCTTCCAGATTCCCGTCCGAAGGGAAATCTACGTCAGGACGTAGCCATGGGTCATCTAAGGCTGTCATCAATGCTGCCACTCTCTGGTTCTTGTTCGCCCAGCATAGAAGTGGTTTTGTATGAGCCATTGATCTGGCTCAAATCTGGTTCGGTCTGCTCCTGCAGATCACAAACTTTGCAGCGATCAAATATAACATTTGCGGGCTTATGCGAAAACTCAAACTTAGATCGCATAAAGGCTCTTATTTGGTTTCCGTTCGAGCCGATGGTAAAAACTAGTGCAATTTAATAGGCAGCGAGTTCTTCATCTCAGTGCCTACCTGCAATTTTAGCGACGTTAGCGCTCAACGCCACAGACAGTTTTCGCATAGCGACAAGATCTTTGCTACGTTTGCCGTGTTTGAAATTAGGGTGTCGCTTCCCAGTTTTTGCTCCGCCGCCTGCACCATGCATGCGACAAACCGTCCATCCATTAACCGCAGGAGAACCACACCGCTTTCTCGTGGACTTGGCCGCCGCGATGCACCGTGGAGCGGTAATCCCCCCATTTTTAATGGGGTCCAGCCGTAGAATTCAGGCGGATGTTTTCAGTTTCATGGCGGTTGTTATGCCGCCAATAACCATGTTGGGTCGCTCGTTGTTGTAAGTCCAGAGCCATTCAGTTGCTTGTTCTTGCGCCTCCTCAATGGTTTCAAAGATGTATTGGCTCAACCATTCGCCCCGAACGGTGCGGTTGTACCGCGCGATGTAGGCGTTTTGTTGAGGCTTTCCAGGCTGGATGTATTCAAGTCTGACCCCCCCGTTTCTCAGCCCATTCCATCAGCTTTCCGCTGATATACTCGGGACCGTTATCAACTCGAATGGTGTTTGGTTGGCCCCACCATTCGATGATCTGATTCAAGCTGCGAACCACGCGTTCTGCAGGCAACGAAAAGTCGACTTCGATGCACAGACCTTCGCGATTGAAGTCATCAAGCACATTCAAAGTTCGAATAAAACGACCGTCAGCCAGTTGGTCTGCCATGAAATCCATACACACGGGTCTACAAAGCTGCTATTTCATCTGTGAAAACATGCACTAGACGGTAGGTTGGGGCCCATTGGTCCGCATCCCATGTTAAAGGAATATGATGACAAACCACCTGTATCAGAATGATTTGCCTGACGGCCTCGATCTTGGCACTGTTGTGGCGATTGATTGTGAAACGATGGGCCTGAACCCGCATCGCGATCGTCTGTGCCTCGTTCAGCTAAGCAGTGGTGACGGGAACTGCCATCTGATCCAAGTTGCTGTTGGCCAGACCAAGGCGCCGAACCTGTGCAAAATTCTTGCCGATCCCCAAGTTTTAAAACTGTTTCACTTCGGTCGCTTTGATATTGCCGCGATGCTCAACGCATTTGGCACCATCGCAGCCCCAGTTTACTGCACCAAGATCGCAAGCAAACTGATCCGGACCTACACCGATCGCCACGGGCTGAAAAACTTGCTGCAAGAATTTCTGCGCGTCGACATTTCCAAATTCCAGCAACAAAGTGATTGGGGCGCAGACAAGCTGTCCAAAGCACAACTTGATTACGCCGCATCGGACGTTTTGTATCTTCATCAATTACGCGATGAATTGAACATACGATTGGCACGCGAACTTCGTACAGACATGGCGCAAGCTTGCTTTGACTTTCTGCCCATGCGTGCGCAGCTTGATCTGGCAGGCTGGCCCGAACAGGATATCTTTTCTCACTGATGGCACATAATCCAAAATTCATCGATACCGCCCGACGTGTGATCCGCGCTGAGGCAGACGCCCTGATCGCATTGGCCAATGCGATAGATGGCAGCCTTGCTGATGCGGTCGACCTGATCCTGAACGCAAAGGGCCGGATCATCATTTCCGGCATCGGAAAATCTGGCCACATTGCTCGTAAGATCGCAGCGACCTTGGCCAGCACGGGGACACCTGCGCACTTCGTTCACCCCGCCGAAGCATCGCACGGCGACCTTGGAATGGTCACACGGGGCGATGTGGTTCTCGCCATTAGCAATTCCGGCGAAGCGCCTGAGCTCGCCAATCTCATTGCATATACCCAGCGATTTGCCATCCCTTTGATCGGCGTAACCAGCCGCGCCGAAAGCTCACTCGCATCGCAATCCGACATTGTCCTCTTGATGCCAAGATTGCCTGAGGCTTGCGGCACCGGCGTGGTGCCGACGACATCCACGACGATGACGCTGGCGCTGGGCGACGCGCTCTGCGTGGCGATCATGGAACACCGCGCCTTCACGCCCGACAACTTTCGCGACTTCCACCCAGGCGGCAAACTCGGCGCACAGCTGTCACGCGTTGGCGACCTGATGCATAAAGACGACGCCATCCCGCTGGTTGGTGAAAAAACCCCGATGAGCGATACCCTGCTGACGATCAGTCAAAAGGGATTCGGTGTGGTTGGTGTTCTGGACGACAACGGCTATCTTGCGGGTATCGTGACCGACGGCGACTTGCGTCGAAATATGGCTGGATTGTTGGACCTGACTGCCGGCGAAGTGATGACACGCGCCCCCGGAACGATCGGCACCGCATCCTTGGCCGAAGAGGCTGTGAACGTGATGAATGAACGCAAAATCACCTGTCTGTTTGTGGTCGATCCTGATGGGTCGCGCAAAGTCGCGGGCATTTTGCACATCCATGACTGCCTTCGTGCTGGTATTGTGTAGCAATGTTAGGCGACGATAATTTATATTCGCAGTTCGTCGGCTTCCTAAAGATCACATTGCCACTGGCGGCATTGGCGCTGATGTCGACGGTCTTCTTGTTTGCGCGCGCACCGACACAAGACAGCGCCGTCCCCTACGCCGAAATCGAAGAAATTGCCCGTGAACCGCGCCTGTCCGGGGCGCAAGTTTCCGGCGTGGCAGACGACGGATCAGTGATCCAACTTACGGCTGAAACTGCGCGGCCTCTTGGCGATGTTTTGCTGGTTGAAACTATGTCCGCCTCGATTGATGCGGTTGACGGAATTCATATCGACATCCGTGCCGGTCAGGGCGAGATCAACAATGCCACACGCATCGCGCGTCTGACCGGACTAGCTCGTATTGAAACATCAAACGGTTATGAAATGGAAACCGCAGGCATCACTGCGAACCTGACCACCGGACAAATTACCTCTGATGGCGCCCTCGAAATTCAGGCGCCCTTTGGATCCCTGACGGCGGGCCAAATGATCATTGAAACGCCCGAAGGAATGGACGGCCAAGTGAT
>JAGGNB010000106.1 GCA_017886375.1 Octadecabacter sp. | reverse complement strand
CAGCACCACAAGCACGATGATTGCGGGCCGCACAGGGCCGCAGGGCATTGTGCCTGATGGTTCCCCGTTTGAGGATTTCTTTGATGAGTTTGGCCAAGATGGCCCGCGTCGTTCGTCCGCGCTGGGGTCGGGGGTTGTGATTTCCGCTGATGGCTACATCGTCACCAACAACCACGTCATTGAAGGCGCCGACGAGATCGAGATCGAATTTTTCCCCGGTGCAGATCAGCCGGCTAAACTATTGCCAGCGGTCCTTGTTGGCACCGATCCGAACACCGACATCGCGCTGTTGAAGGTTGAGTACGACACGCCGCTAAGCTTTGTGAGCTTTGGCGACAGCAACGGCCCCGGAGCGCGGGTTGGCGATTGGGTCATGGCGATGGGCAACCCGTTGGGGCAGGGGTTTTCGGTGTCTGCCGGTATTATTTCTGCGCGCAACCGGTCCTTGCAGGGCACATATGACGACTACATCCAGACTGACGCCGCCATTAACCGTGGTAATTCCGGTGGCCCGTTGTTCAACATGGATGGCGACGTGATCGGGGTGAACACCGCCATTCTGTCGCCCAACGGTGGGTCCATCGGCATCGGTTTTGCCATGTCGTCCGATGTCGTGTCCAACGTCATTGACCAGCTCGAAGAGTTTGGTGAAACGCGGCGTGGTTGGCTGGGTGTGCGCATTCAGGACGTCACGGTTGATATGATTGATGCGATTGACGGGCTGCAAGACGCACGCGGCGCGATGGTCACGGATGTGCCTGCTGGCCCTGCCGAAGACGCAGGAATGGAGTCGGGCGACATCATTTTGTTGTTTGATGGCATCGCGATTGAGGACACCCGTGAGTTGGTGCAAATCGTCGGCAATTCACCGGTCGGTAAAGAAGTGCCCGTAGAAATCCTGCGCAATGGCGAGATGGTCGATTTGACCGTCGTGCTGGGGCGTCGTGAAACCGCAGAAGCGGCGGCATTCCCTGAAGACGGTGACACGCCGGATGAGGGCACACCGAACACGTCCAACATGCTTGGCATGACCCTGTCCGAAATCACGCCGGAGATGGAAGAAAGTCTTGGCGTTGAGGCGGCCAGTGGGCTGGTTATCGTCGAGGTTGAGGTCGACAGCGAAGCTGAAACCAAGGGCTTGCTGGCGGGTGATCTGATCACCGAAGCCGGTCAGCAAAAGATCGCCAGCATCGCCGATTTCGAGGCGCGGGTAGAAGAAGCACAAGAGGCGGGGCGCAAGTCCTTGCTGCTGCTGGTTCGGCGCGACGGCGCACCACGGTTTGTGGCGATTGCACTAGAGTAAGAGCCTAGATGATATGGCGAAGGGGCGTTCCGGTCGGGGCGCCCTTTTTCGTTTGCTGTGGGGGAGACGTGCAATTGAGGCCAACAGTGCAATCCCTTGCTGTGATTGCGAAATGCTGCAAACGTGCGAAAAGAACCACTGTTGGAACACCCTAATGCCAGACATTGCGCGAACTGCCTCTCAAATGATCTCAGGGATGACGCCGGTTTTGCAGCCCGGCATTTTTGTGTTTATCACGACGACTGATCGCGATCTTGTTGCCGAGCTGTTTTCAGAAGCCATTTCGATTTTCAGGGAAGATGAGGGCGTGTCGATGCTGATCCCCATCGAATTGGCGAAAGAATCACGGCTCAACGTGGATCACCCGATGCGGTGCATAACGCTTAACGTGTATTCCTCGCTCGAAGGTGTTGGGCTGACAGCGGCTGTGTCCAGCGCACTTGGGGACAATGAAATCCCATGCAACATGGTTGCTGCGTTTCACCACGATCACGTTTTTTTGCCGTCGGGACTGTGCGACCGCGCAATGGAGGTTTTAACCTCTTTGCAGCACGAGGCCGCCAAACAGTGCGGTTAGCATTGGTGATTGACGCATAAATTTTGCACACCTTGCACCGCCAACTTTGGCGGTTTTGCTGCTGTTGCCTCGGACCCGCGTAGCAGTTAATCTCATCCTCATGAAACATGTTCCAAAAGACACCACCGACGAAGCGCTTATTCAGGAATATCTGAACAAGGGCGGCAAAGTCAGCAAGGGCAAAACCAAACCGCTGAACCCGAGTCTTGGGTTGAGCAAGAATGTTTGGAACCAGACGCTGACCAAAGAAGAAAAAGCCGCGCGCGACAAGAAGTGATCGCGCGATCAGGGCCCGGGGTTTCGGGGTCGCACTGCGCTTGCGCGCAGACAAACCCATTATTTCAATGATATTTTTTGCGGCTGCTTGGCTGCGCTAAGGCGTGTCACGTGGCTGGGCCACGAGGCCAAGGGCGCGCGCGGTTTGCAGCGTCAGCGTGCTTGTCTGCACGTCGCCTTGTGCGGTCTGGAACTGTTCAATTGCAGTTGCGGTGCGCCCGTCTACGCGCCCGTTAATGGCGCCGTTGTAATAGCCACGCGCGATCAGGGCGCGCTGCACCGACGCGATAAGTTGCGGGGTCATGACGGCGGCGCAGGGCGTTTCAAATTCAACTTCGCGGCGTTCGCGCATGATTTGCTGGCGCGTCACAGTGCGAAAGGCCGCAGGGCTTTGCACGGTGCCGTCGCTGCGCACGGAGGCTGGTTGCACCATGACCTGTTCGGTGACGGTTTCAATAATGGCCGGCGTGGTCGTGCGGGCAAAACAGGTGCCGAGTGAGGCGTCCACCATCACGGGGTCGGCCAACGGGCCGATGGGATCGCCGCCCGCACGCATCACTTGCGGGGCGTCCATGCAGGCCGTCAAAACCAACAAGCCGACCCCGAACAGGGGGGCCGCCAGCGCGCCGTGCGTGGTCCGTTTGAGAGGCATCGTCATCTGCTCATCCTCAGGCTCTGATGGCCCGTTTGTTAGCGTTTCATACCGCAGGTGGGCGCACAGACAAAGGCTGCATCGGCCGTGCCGGTGAAATCGGCAGCAAATGGTGTCGTTTGCGTGCCATGTTTGATGCAATTTGGGCCGCAAAAGGGGTGGCAGGACCGCGTCGCGCGCCCTATCTAACAATCAACAGTTTATTTGGAAAAGGGCCGACGCAATGGCAAAGATCACCTACATCGAACATGGCGGAAAAGAACACATCGTGGAGGTCGCCAACGGGCTGACGGTCATGGAAGGTGCGCGCGACAACGGCATTCCAGGGATTGAGGCTGATTGTGGCGGGGCGTGCGCCTGTTCCACCTGCCATGTTTACGTCGATGCGGCTTGGGCCGACAAGGTTCCAGCTAAGGACGCGATGGAGGAAGACATGCTCGATTTTGCCTATGAGCCGGATCCGGCGCGGTCGCGTTTGACCTGCCAGTTGAAGGTCACGGATGCGCTGGATGGATTGATCGTCCAGATGCCCGAGAAACAGATCTAGTATGGTTTGCCAAAGGGCACCGCGTCTGGCGTCATGGCTGTTGCAAGGTCTTGCGCGCGGTGCGTTGGGCGCTGTGTGTTTGGGGTTGGCAGGGGCTGCTTTCGCCGACGTCGCCGCCGATGAGATTGCAGGGGCAGGTTTTCGGGGTGAAACCGATGCGTACCAGCACTGTATCTTGGGCGATTGCATTGAATGGTCGGCGTTAGAGATTGTCGGGCGTGCAACCGACGGCGCGCTGACATCGCGGGTCTTTGAAGCCGGAGCGGGCTTTGTGTTTGAAGACACAGGCGTGCGGTTTTGGGACGTAACGGGGGATGGCCAGTTCGAGGTCGTGGTGATC
>JAGGNB010000065.1 GCA_017886375.1 Octadecabacter sp. | reverse complement strand
ATGCCCGCAACCTGTGCGATAACGTGCAATGGTCCAGCATGGACGCGACGCGTACGGAATGGGATTTTCTGAAACGCACGGTCGATATCGCGATCAAGGCGGGCGCCACCACGATCAACATTCCCGATACGGTTGGATATACCGAACCCGTTGAATCTGCGGGTCTTATCAAGCGTCTGATCGCCGAAGTGGACCGCGCTGAAACGGTTATTTTCTCAACCCACTGCCACAATGATCTGGGTATGGCGACGGCGAATTCTCTGGCTGCTGTACAGGGTGGTGCGCGCCAAATTGAATGTACAATCAATGGCTTGGGCGAACGCGCGGGCAATACCGCCCTCGAAGAAGTTGTGATGGCGCTGAAGGTCCGTAAGGATATCATGCCGTTCGAGACCAAAATCGACACCCGCAAAATCATGAATATTTCGCGCCGCGTCGCCACGGTGTCCGGCTTTCCGGTGCAGTTCAACAAGGCCATCGTCGGCAAAAACGCCTTTGCGCATGAATCCGGCATCCACCAAGACGGCATGCTGAAAAATCGTGAAACGTTCGAGGTCATGCGCCCCGAGGACGTCGGTCTGGCTGGCACGACCCTGCCGTTGGGCAAACATTCGGGCCGCGCGGCTTTGCGGGCAAAACTGGCCGAGTTGGGCTTTGAGATGGGCGACAACGAACTCAAAGATGTGTTCGTGCGTTTCAAGGATTTGGCCGACCGCAAAAAGGAAGTTTTTGATGACGACCTGATTGCACTGGTGCGCCAGAATAACTCCGAAGACGACCGTTTGAAGCTGAAAGACCTGACCGTCATTTGCGGCATGAACGGCCCGCAAAAAGCTGATATGGTTCTGGAAATTGACGGCAAAGACCACGCTACATCTGCCACGGGCGATGGTCCGGTAGATGCCACGTTCAACGCAGTCAAATCGTTGTTTGCACACGACGCACGCCTGCAATTGTATCAGGTCCACGCCGTGACCGAAGGCACTGACGCGCAAGCGACCGTGTCGGTCAGGATGGAAGAAGACGGGCGCATCGCCACGGGTCAATCCGCGGATACCGATACGGTCGTGGCATCCGCCAAGGCCTACATCAATGC
The DNA here is from genome assembly GCA_017886375.1 of Octadecabacter sp. Taxonomy (GTDB): domain Bacteria; phylum Pseudomonadota; class Alphaproteobacteria; order Rhodobacterales; family Rhodobacteraceae; genus Octadecabacter. The sequence goes on along the minus strand of JAGGNB010000065.1, from coordinate 13,456 downwards.
GCTGAACCGCCTTTTGGTCCGGCGCGAAAAAACTGCGCCGGGGGTGGATACGCCCGAAATCCGCTACACCGACGCGGGCGAGTAATTTTAGGTAAAACGGTTGCAGCGGCGCTCGTCGTCGCTGCACCACACAAATTGAATGCGCAGGTTTTTCGACCAAGACTTGGGGCCATTTCGAGGGAATGCGCAAGACCAACCCGTAAGAGAGATTACTTTCGGCTAAATCGAAGCGGAATAACGCTTAAGCGATCCACAAATCCCCCTTTCCCCCAATGCCGACGCACCCTATATATCGTGGACGTTCGCACCCTTGGTATTTTCCAGGGGGAGTCGCGGGCGCATTATCTATGGGAACGGCACCGATATGTTTGGCTTAGGCAATCTTTTTTCGTCCGATATGGCGATCGACCTCGGGACCGCGAACACACTGGTCTACGTCAAGGGAAAGGGCATTGTATTGTCTGAACCTTCGGTCGTTGCCTACCACATGAAGGATGGCGTTCGAAAAGTGTTGGCCGTCGGCGAAGACGCAAAATTAATGTTGGGCAGAACACCTGGATCGATTCAAGCGATCCGCCCGATGCGCGAAGGCGTGATTGCAGACTTCGATACCGCCGAAGAGATGATCAAACACTTCATCCGCAAGGTTCACAAACGCTCAACTTTTTCTAAGCCGAAGATTATCGTATGCGTGCCCCACGGTGCGACACCGGTTGAAAAACGCGCCATTCGCCAGTCGGTCTTGTCCGCTGGCGCACGTCGCGCAGGTTTGATCGCTGAACCAATTGCAGCCGCAATTGGCGCAGGCATGCCAATCACCGACCCCACCGGTAACATGGTCGTGGACATCGGCGGCGGCACCACTGAGGTCGCGGTGCTTTCGCTTGGTGACATCGTTTACGCACGATCGGTGCGCGTAGGCGGGGACCGGATGGACGAGGCGATCATTTCCTACCTACGCCGCCAGCATAATCTATTGATTGGCGAATCTACGGCTGAACGTATTAAAACATCCATTGGCACGGCACGGATGCCCGACGATGGTCGTGGTCAGTCGATGATGATCCGTGGGCGCGATTTGCTGAATGGTGTGCCGAAAGAAACGGAAATTAGCCAAGCGCAAGTCGCCGAAGCCCTCGCCGAACCCGTGCAGCAGATTTGCGAAGCGGTGATGACAGCGCTTGAGGCGACGCCACCAGATTTGGCCGCCGATATTGTTGATCGCGGCGTCATGCTGACGGGTGGCGGTGCTTTGCTTGGCGAACTCGATCTTGCGCTGCGTGAACAGACGGGTCTGGCCGTTTCTGTGGCCGATGAAAGCCTGAATTGCGTGGCCATGGGCACCGGTAAGGCGTTGGAATACGAACACCAATTGCGCCACGTTATCGACTACGATAGCTAAAGCACTTTAAATTCTTAGGGGGCCACCCCTGTGGCACGGGACAGACAGCAAACCGAAGATTTCGTAAGCCCCGTCCGGCGTCTGCTGGTCGGCATGCTGGTGCTGTTCATGTTTGCAACGTTCTTGATTTGGCGTATCGACAACCCGCGCGTTGAACGGTTCCGTATGATGGTCATAGATGCGGTAGTGCCAAATTTCGACTGGGCGATGTCCCCTGTCACGGGTGTGATGAACCTGCTGTCTGATTTTCAGTCTTATCAACGGCTTGCGCAGCAAAATTCGGACCTGCGCCGCGAATTGCAAGACATGAAAAGCTGGCGCGAAGCTGCCATTCAGCTTGATCAGGAAAATGCACGACTTCGCGATTTGATCAATGTGCAGCTCGACCCACAACTGACGCGGATCACAGCTGTTGTGTTGGCGGATTCCGGGTCACCCTTTCGCCAATCCGTGTTGCTGAACGTTGGCGCGCGCGACGGAATTTTGGATGGCTGGCCTGCGATGGATGGTATCGGGCTCGTGGGTCGCATTTCTGGCGTCGGCAATGAAACGTCCCGTGTGATCCTTGTCACCGATACGTCCAGCCAAGTTCCCGTCACGATCCAGCCATCGGGCCAACGGGCCATTCTATCGGGCGACAACACGATCAATCCGCTGCTGCAATTTATCGAAGACCCCGATCAGGTGAAACCAGGGGATCGCATTGTGACGTCAGGCGATGGCGGCGTTTTCCCCGCTGATCTGTTGGTGGGGCAACTGGCGCGTGGCACGGATGGTCGGCCCCGCGCACGCCTGTCCGCCGATCTTGAACGCATCGAATTCCTACGCGTCTTGCGCAGCCAACCGACCGCGCGGATTGAGGAGGCAGGCCCACTTTTGGCGCCGATCACCGCCCCGGCTTTACCGGTTGCTGCGGATCAAGACGGTGAAGCCGACGTGTCCGAGGACGGCAGTGATGGCTGACAACACCCTTAACCGCCGCAGGTGGATCGGTCGGTTGACGTTCTTGTTGCTTGGCCTGTTCATCATCTTCTCACATCTCATCCCGCTCGAAACTGTTCCGCCAAGCTTGGGCGGCAGTTCGCTTGTGCCGCTGGAACAGCGCGGCGCGACGCCAGACGCCGATTTTCAAATCGAAGAATTTTTTGATCCCGTCCGCTGGATCGCACCCAACTTTCTGATTTTGTTGGCTGTGACATGGGTCACACGGCGGCCATCATTTGCACCCGTCTGGGTGATTGCCATCCTGTTTCTACTGGCCGATTTGCTGTTTCAACGCCCGCCCGGACTGTGGACTGCACTTGTCTTGATACTAACCGAAACCTTGCGCGGACGGTCCAGATCGATGCGCACCCTGCCGTTCTGGTTGGAATGGGTGACTGTGGCCGTCGGTATATTGGTCATTTCCTTTGTTTATCGGTTCACATTGTCGATGGTTTTGATCCCGCAAGGCCCGCTGGGGCTGACAATACTACAGTTGGGCCTTACATTGATAACGTATCCTGCCGTTGTTTTCGTGTCCTACATCCTGTTCGGTGTAAGCCGCCCAGCGCCAGGCGAAGTGGATGCCCTTGGGCATCGAATATGAAAGTGCAGCACCGACCATGAAACGCGGCCCCAAAGAAACCGAAGACGGCGCGCGCCGCTTATCGCGACGCGCACTTTTGCTTGGGACCGCGCAGCTTGGTATCATTGCGGCCTTGGGCGCGCGCATGGCGTCATTGCAGGTTGATCAGGCCGACGAATTTCGAATGTTGGCCGAAGAAAACCGCATCAACATGGGGCTGATCCCACCGGCTCGCGGGTTGATCTACGATATCAATGGCGTCGTTCTGGCTGACAACGCACAGCATTATACAATCACCATGACCCGCGAAGGCGCAGGCGATGTTGATGAAATTCTGGCGCGGTTGAACCGTCTTGTCGCCCTTGATCCCGAACGGCTGGAAAAGGCGCGCGAAGAACTGGGCGCGCGCAGCCCGTTTGTCCCTGTGACCGTTGCGGAACGCGTGTCATGGCAGGACGTCGCGCGGGTGAATGTGAACGCCCCTGCCCTGCCCGGTGTTGTGGCCGAACTGGGCCGCAGCCGCATCTACCCACAGGGCTTGGACATGGCCCATGTGGTAGGTTATGTCGGCCCGGTCAGCGATTTTGATCTGAGCCGGATTGATGACCGCGACCCATTGCTGCAAATCCCCCGTTTCCAGATCGGCAAGACGATGGTGGAAAACAGACTAGAACGCGACTTGCGCGGCTCCGCGGGCACCAAGCGGGTCGAAGTGAACGCCGCGGGTCGCGTGATGCGCGAGCTGGACCGCGTGGAGGGTACGCCGGGGGCGGATGTGCAATTGACCGTTGATGCGCGGTTGCAGAACTACATTCAGGCGCGGTTGAGCGGTGAATCCGCCGCGGCCATCGTGATTGACGTGACCAACGGCGACATAAAAGGCATCGGGTCTGCCCCCAGCTTTGATCCCAACGTCTTCGTCCAAGGCATTTCCGTTGCCTTGTGGGATGAGCTGAACGAACGGGGTGTGGACGCCAGCCTGCACCGTCGCCCCCTCGCCGCCAAAACCGTGCAGGGCACCTACCCGCCGGGGTCGACTTTCAAGATGGTGACTGCACTTGCCGCACTTGAAGATGGGGCCATTGGTCCAGATGAAACCGTGCGCTGCGTCGGGCATTTAGATGTATCTGACGTCCGGTTCCATTGCTGGAAACGCTCAGGCCACGGCAACATGAACCTGAACGAAAGCCTGAAACAATCCTGCGACGTCTATTACTACGAAGTGTCCCAGCGTGTCGGCATCGACAAGATCGCCGCGATGGGCCGCAAGTTGGGTCTGGGCGAACGCCATGATTTACCGATGTCCGCCATCCGCACCGGTATTATGCCAGACAAAGCATGGAAGCGCGAAGCGCGCGGCGAGGACTGGCGTATTGGCGACACCGTGAACGCGAGTATCGGTCAGGGTTATGTTTTAACGTCGCCTTTACAACTGGCCGTGATGACCGCGCGGATTGCCACTGGGCGGGCCGTGAAACCACGGCTGGTGCGTTCCATTGACGGGGTGGATGAACCGTCCGGCGCGGGCGAAAGCCTCGGCTTGAACGAGAACAACCTGCGCCGCGTGCGCGGGGCGATGTATGATGTGTCCAATCATCCGCGCGGCACTGGCTATCGCACCCGCATCGCCACCGAAGAATTTCGCATTGCGGGCAAAACCGGCACCAGCCAAGTCCGCCGGATCACGCAAGCCGAACGCGACGCAGGCGTCACCCGCAATGAAGACTTGCCTTGGAACCGCCGTGACCACGCACTTTTTGTGGCATTCGCCCCAGCTGATAATCCCAAATATGCGATCGCTGTCGTCGTTGAGCACGGCGGGGGTGGCTCTACCGCCGCGGCACCCATTGCGCGCGATGTGATGTTGCAAGCGCTCTACGAAGGCACACCACCACTGTCAGCTTACCCGTCGGCCGCGCGCGGTCAAATTGCCGACCAACAACGTCGCCTGAACGATCTGATCCGCGACATCCAGCCTGGCCGCACCACGGACGAAGCCTGATGAGTTATCTAGAATATCAAATCAAACACGTCCCCGTCGGCTTTCGCAAACTGCTCTACGTCAATTGGCCCGTGGTCTTTTTGGTGACGGCTGTTTCAGGTTTTGGGTTCTTGATGCTTTATTCCGTCGCTGGGGGATCGATGGACCCATGGGTCAACCCGCAAATTCAACGCTTTGGCCTCGGCGTTGGTGTGATGCTGGGCATGGCGATGGTCCCTATCTGGTTTTGGCGCAATATGGCTGTCGTTGGATATTCGTTGGCTTTGGCCCTGCTGGTGCTGGTCGAATTCATCGGCGTTGAACGCAACGGGTCGCAGCGTTGGCTCGACCTTGGGCCGATGGATTTACAACCCTCCGAGCTGATGAAGATCACACTTATTATGCTGCTGGCCGCCTATTACGATTGGTTGCCCCTCAACAAAGTCAGCAAGCCACAATGGATCATCGTGCCCCTGCTGTTCATCGCAGCACCCGCCTATCTGGTGCTGGGCCAACCCGACCTAGGCACGACCATTCTGTTGGTGTCCGGTGGTGGCGCAATTATGTTCCTTGCGGGTGTCCATTGGGCCTATTTCGCAACTGTGATTGCGGGTGCTGTCGGCCTCGTGACGGCAGTGCTTCAATCGCGCGGCACCGGTTGGCAGATGCTGAAAGACTATCAATACCGCCGCATTGATACGTTCATCGACCCGACCCAAGACCCCCTAGGGGCTGGCTATCACATCACCCAAGCCAAGATCGCGCTTGGATCGGGCGGCTGGACAGGGCGCGGGTTCATGCAGGGCACCCAAAGCCGCCTGAATTTTCTACCCGAAAAACACACAGACTTTATCTTCACGACCTTGGCAGAAGAGTTTGGCTTTATCGGCGCGTTCGGCCTGCTGATCCTTTACACGCTGATTATCATCTTTTGCGTGCAATCCGCTGTGACCAATAAAGACCGTTTCGCGTCCCTTGTGACGATGGGTGTCGCGGTGACGTTCTTTTTGTTCTTTGCGGTCAACATGGCGATGGTGATGGGCCTCGCGCCTGTTGTCGGCGTGCCGTTGCCGCTTGTCAGCTATGGCGGCTCGGCGATGCTGGTCTTGATGGTGGCCTTCGGGCTGGTGCAGTCCGCCCACGTGCATAAACCACGATGACTAAAAACACACCCATCCGCGCGCTGTTTTCTGCTGGCGATGCCGCTTGGCCCGACTACGCCGCGGCACTGCCGCCTGCATTTGCCGCGCAGGGCCTAACGGTTGATGTGTCGCGCGACCACGCACCTGACACGGTCGATTACATCATCGCCGCCCCGAATGGCCCCGTCCAAGATTTCGCGCCGTTTGCCCGCTGTAAGGCTGTGCTGAACCTTTGGGCAGGTGTCGAAGATATAACGACCAACAAGACCCTGACCCAACCGCTTGCCCGCATGGTTGACCCGGGCCTAACTGACGGCATGGTCGAATGGGTTGTCGGGCATACGATGCGCCACCACCTTGGCATCGACGATCACATTCATGGGCAAGACGGCATCTGGCGCGCCGCCTTTCCACCGTTGGCGCAGGAACGCGCTGTAACAATCCTTGGCCTTGGCGCGCTCGGGGCCGCCTGCGCCAAAATGCTTACAGCATTGAACTTCCCTGTCACGGGATGGAGCCGTTCCCAAAAGGACATCGCAAACGTGACCTGCCTGTCTGGCAATGACGGATTGCGTGACGCCTTGTCGGATGCCCAAATTGTCGTGCTGTTGCTGCCGCTTACGGATGCGACAACCAATATCCTGAACGACGAAAAACTCGCACTCCTCGCGGATGGGGCATTCATCATCAACCCCGGTCGCGGCTCGCTGATTGACGACGACGCGCTGCTCAAGGCGCTTGATCTCAATATCGCCCACGCCACACTGGACGTTTTTCGCACCGAACCTTTGCCAAAAAGCCACGCATTCTGGCGCCATCCCAAGATAACAGTTACGCCGCATATCGCGTCCACAACGCGGGCCAGCACAGCCTCACTCTGCATCGCCGAAAACATCCGACGCGGCGAAGACGGCTTGCCCTTCCTGCACCTCGTGGACCGCAGCAAAGGCTACTAAATTCTATCCCGTCTTTGTTTTAGAAATATCCCGGGGACGCGAAGCGGGGGCAGCGCCCCACCTTTCTTGCAGATTTTAAGCGAAAATCTGCACCCCGCCCGCGGCACGCGCGCCTAATGCAGCTTGGGTGGCTTGGTCGGGTCCATACCGGGATTTGCACCGGGATGGCCATTGCTAGATCCCGGCATCTGTGGCGTTGGCAGATCGAACCGCAGCCCAACTTTGGCGACCCGTTCAGACACCGGATCACCCCCAGTCAAATGCGCCACATCCAGCATGCCTGCCTCGATGCCCGAAAAAACCAAAGCCTCATTTACTGCTGCCGTCAACGCGCCCTCGGCGCCCTCAATCGTGCCAACAAACGCCAACATATGTCCGCGCGCGCCACCCTCGTAGGTGACACCACACAGATAGGCCTCAACCGCTAACCCTGCGGCTGTGGCGAGCTTTCGATCAAGCGCCTCTAGCAAGACGTCCGGCAAACCCGTCGGCGCACTAACCTGCGTGATCTGGCCGTCGACTTCTTCGGGATCGGACCCCAATGTCTGTGCCAGCCAATCCACGGCCTCAGCCGAAACCAGCATCGCGGACGAGGCCACACCCATGTTCAGCGCCATCCCGATCCGCTGGCCTTCAAGCATCTGCGCCATGCCTCGCCCGGACAGTGCGGCGTAGGGTGCGATCGCTTTTCCGTAAAATTCGGACATCCGAGCCTCACGGTCGAAGATCAAAACAAATTGTTGATCCTCTGCCTCAAATAGTACGGGCGAAATCTGGTCGCCCTCGACGTCCGCCTCTAGCAACATGAACAGCTCGGACTCCGCCAGCCGTTCGTAAAACCGCAACCGCGCCAGATCATCCGCATCATCGGCAACCATGGCGGCATGGGCTCGATCAATTTCGGTCGTGTCGATCTCAGTCATTCAAAACCTCTTTCACACGGGCGCGCAGCGCTGGCAAAACCTGCGCCTCAAACCACGGATTATTCTTTAGCCATCCGGTATTGCGCCACGACGGATGTGGCAAGACAAAGGTGTCGGGCGCATGGCTGTTCCATCCTCTCACAGTTTCCGTGACGCCAGTTTTCACACCCAGATGATATCGATGCGCCGATGCGCCAACCAAAATGCGAAGCCGCACATCAGGAAGGTCCGCCGTCACGCGGTCGTGCCATGTCTGGCCGCAAATCTTGGGTGGCGGCAGGTCCGATCCTTTGGAGTCATATCCTGGAAAACAAAAGGCCATCGGCACGATTGCAATATTGCTCCGATCATAAAATGTGGCCTCGTCGACGCCCAACCAGTCGCGCAATCGATCCCCTGACGGGTCCGTAAATGGGCGACCACTTTTATATACCTTCATTCCTGGGGCTTGCCCTGCGATCAGCAGCCGCGCCGTTGGTTCAAACCAGACAATCGGGCGGGGCGAATGGGCGGTGTGCGTGGCGGCGAACCGTTCCGCACACAGGGTGCAATCTGTGATCTCGGCGCGCAATGACATGCGGCAAACTTAGACCAATCACCGCCACAGGCCAGCAAAGCTTGAGGAAAATTGTTCAAGTCAGATCAACTTACCGACAATTGCGTTGTACCAAGATATGCCCTAACGACATATTGTAGCCAGATTGTTCTCTTATTGGAGACAATGATAGGGTAATCTGTCACTTAAGACATAAGTCCATAAGGGCCCGACCCGAGGTAGCGTAGACATTCAATGCTTGAATTTGTGAACGTCAGTAAGTCCTTTTGGACAGGAACCCAGCGCAAGGTTATCCTTGATCGCGCAAATTTTCGTGTGGAACTGGGACATTCTCTGGGCATTCTGGCCCCGAACGGCACCGGTAAGACCACGATCATCAATATGATGGCAGGCCTTGAAAAGCCTGACGAAGGCCAAGTCAACCGCGCCTGCCGTGTGTCGTTCCCATTGGGTTTTATGGGCGGGGTCGTGAACCGCCACACCGCACGCGAAAATAGCCGCTTTATTGCCCGACTTTACGGTCTTGACCCTGATTACGTTGAGGCGTTTTGCCGTTGGATGGCCGGAATCGAAGAATACTTCGACATGCCGGTGGGCACCTATTCCGCGGGCATGCGGGCACGTTTCACATTTTCATTGATGCTGAGCCTTGATTTCGACATCTACCTGATTGATGAGGGCATGCCGCAAACGACCGATGCGGAGTTCAACCGCAAGGCGGGACAGGTTCTCAAGGAGAGATTGGTCGACACAACAGTCATCATCGTCTCCCACCAAGCGGACACGCTTGAAAGATTCGCCCGATCAGCCGCCGTTCTACAGGACGGTCAGTTGATCATGTTTGACACCTTGGAAGAAGCGAAACAGGTTTATGACTACGAAACCCAAGGCACAGAAATTCCGGATACGACGCAGTTCGAGCACGGCTAACGCCACTGATGCTGCGCCCAGTTCGACGCCGACCCAAGGTACCCCGGCTCCACCAACCGGGCAGCCCTACTATTCTCAAGGCGCGGCCACAGCGATGCATGGGGCCGTCTCAGGCGCTGTGGACAGCCCCGCCGTGTCGTCGGAACCCGACATTGATGCGATCCGCCAAGAAGGTCTGACGGGCCGCCAATTGCGTATGGCGCGGCGCGTCGCGCAAAAGAATGGCCTCGCGGTGACGTCGGATTTTGATGCTGTGCGCCAGTTGCGTAAGCAAGGTGTGGACCCGTTCCAGCGCGCCAATGTCCTTGATCTGGTGACGCCGAATGACGGTCAAACCCAATCAGCCGCAGGTCAAATGCAGGCCGCAACCGCCAAAATTTCGCCTGCCGAGGCAAGAGTGCAACTTCCACAAACGGTGCAGCGCAAGCAAGTCCTGCCGTCCACACAAGTTGGTGCAGGTGACAACCCGGCCGATCAACGCGCCGGTGAGATTCGTCGCATTCAGAAAGATATCGCCAAACGCCGCCGCAAAAATATCATCGCGCTTATGGGTCGTCTCGCGATGTTTGTGTTCTTGCCAACCCTTGCGGCGGGATATTATTTCTATGTCATGGCGACGCCGATGTATGGCACGCATTCCCAGATGGTTATCAAACAGGCCGAAAGCACCGGCGGCGGTGGCTTGGGCAGTCTGTTCCAGGGAACCGGCCTCGCCACTCAAACCGACAGCACGACAGTGCAATCCTACATGACCTCGCTTGAATCCTTTATCCGGCTTGATGCCGATCATGGATTCACCGAACATTTCTCGGATCCCAACATCGACTCGATTCAGCGATTGGCCTCTGATGCCAGCCGCGACGATGCCTATGACGTGTTTCTAAACCACGTCCAGATTGGCTACGATCCAACGGAAGGCTTCCTGAAAATGGAAGTCATCGCGGCCAATCCCGCCAAAAGCCAAGAGTTTTCCGAAGCGTTGATCAGCTACGCTGAGGAACAGATCAACCAACAAACGCTACGGGTTCGCGAAGATCAGATGTCGGGTGCCCAAGAAACCTATGCCGCCGCAGAATCCCGTCGCGTTCAGGCTCTGGCTGAACTCGTGAGCATCCAAGAAGAAGTGCAACAAAGCGACCCCGTCGCGCAGTCTGCTGCCCTGCAACAGCGGATCACGACCCTTGAAATTCGGCTTGATGATGAACGCCTGAATCTTGCTAGCCTTTTGGAAAATAGTCGCCCGAACGCGGCATCTTTAAGCGCGACGGAGTCAGAGATCGGGCTTCTTGAAGACCAAATTGCGATGCTGCGTGGTGAACTGTCTGGTGGCAACGGTGGATCGCTGGTGTCCAACAACGCCCGCTTGCGCCAAGCCGAAGAAAACTATGTCTTTCAGGTCACCAACGTTCAGGCGACGCTTATGCAGATGGACACAGCACGGATTGAAGCAACGCGGCAGAGCCTTTATCTAACGATCTCAGTGCCCCCCATCGCGCCAGACTCGCCGACATACCCAAAAGCGTTTGAAAACACGCTCTTGGCCTTCCTGATTTTCTCAGGCATCTATCTGATGATTTCACTCACAGTCTCCATCCTTCGTGAACAGGTAAGCTCTTGATGAAAGACGTACAAATTGGATCAGTCACGGCCTCCAACGATCGCCCTTTGACGATCATCGCAGGTCCGTGCCAGCTGGAATCCCTAGCCCATGCCCGTATGATTGCCGAAGAGATGAGCAAAGTCTGCGCCGCCCACAGGGCGCAGTTTGTGTTCAAGGGCAGTTATGACAAAGCGAACCGAACGTCCCTGTCAGGCCAGCGCGGGCTTGGTATGGACGAAGGTCTTGCGATCCACGCCGCAATCAAAGCTGAATTCGGTTGCCCCGTGCTGACCGACATCCATACCGCCGATCAATGCGCGCCAGTGGCTGAAGTCGTCGATATCCTGCAAATCCCTGCGTTCCTTTGTCGCCAGACGGATCTGTTGTTGGCGGCGGGCGAAACAGGTGCCGCCGTAAACATCAAAAAGGGCCAGTTCCTTGCGCCGTGGGATATGGCCAATGTCGTGTCCAAAGTAGAATCCACAGGCAACACCCGCATCCTGTTGACAGAACGCGGTGTCTCGTTTGGCTATAACGCCCTCGTCACTGACATGCGTTCCCTGCCTGAAATGATGAAAACTGGATACCCAGTGGTGATGGACGCAACGCATGCCGTTGCCCAACCCGGCGGCCTTGGCGGTTCAAGCGGTGGACAACGTGAATTCGCCCCCGTTTTGGCCCGCGCTGCGGTGGCCATAGGTATCGGCGCAGTGTTCTTGGAAACCCACGAAGACCCTGACAACGCGCCGTCGGACGGACCCAACATGATTGCGCTGCGCGACATGGACGGTGTTCTTAAAACATTGATGGCGCTGGACGCGGTTGCGAAGGCAGACCCGATCCGGCTTTAAGGTCGGCCGTCTTTAAGGTCTGCCGCCTCTAGCTTCGCCATCAGGTTCAGCCTAGGATTGCCGCAATTATTTGATTGGCGATCTATCATGCATATTTTTCGGCTCCTGACTCTAATTTTTCTATTGTTGCCAGCCGTTCCCACAGTGGCACAAGACGCCCCGACAGGCACCATCACGACGGCTCAATCCGGCGAACAAGACGCCGGAATCGCAGTGCGCATCCGCGAAATCCTTGGGGAATTGGGCAATTATGAAGACATCACCGTGACCGTCTCGGACGGTGTTGTGACCTTGCGCGGAACCACCAATTCGCGGATCGAAGCGCAAGACCTCGACGCTCTGGTGACACGCATTGAAGGCGTCGTTGCGATAAAGAACGAGGTGTCCGAGACGACCGACATCGCACGCCGCCTTGATCCCGCCATCGAAAGGTTCATGAACCGGATGGAGCAGTTGGCGATCCAGCTGCCCCTCGCGATGATCGCGCTGACGGTCTTTTTGATCATCACATGGATCGGTCGGTTCGTCTCCCGCCTGCGCAATCCATGGGATCGCATTGCACCCAACGCGTTTATCGCCGATCTATTTCGCACCTTGGTGTTGATCGTTTTTGTCATCGCCGCCATCGTCATTGCGTTGGATATCATGAACGCCACGGCCCTGCTGTCGACGATCCTTGGTGCGGCAGGTTTGATTGGTTTGGCCATTGGCTTTGCGGTCCGTGATACAGTCGAAAACTTCATCGCATCGGTAATGCTGTCGATCCGCCAGCCATTTCGCCCCAACGATGTTGTTGAAATCAATGGCGACGAAGGCAAAGTCATCCGCCTGACCAGCCGCGCCACGATCCTGCTGAGTTTTGATGGCAACCATATCCGCATTCCCAACTCGACGGTCTTCAAGTCGCGCATCATCAATTTCAGTCAGAATCGCGAACGCCGCTTTATGTTCACGCTGACGATCGACAGTGACGCTGATCTGGGCATCGCCCGCGAACTTGCTGTCACAACCGTGCAAAACCTGCCGTTCGTATTGAATGACCCCCCTGCAAATGCGTGGCTTGGCGACATGAACAATGCCGGGATGGAAATAGTCGTTGTCGGTTGGATCGACCAAACCAAAACCTCGATGACGCTGGCCCGCGGCGAGGCATTGCGTCATGTAAAACGTGCGATCATGGCGTCCGGCGTGACCTTGCCAAACGTCACTTATACGATTGAAGGCAACGGTTTAGACAATCAGCCAAACACCGTTGAGCCGAAAAAACCACTCCCCTCATCGCCGCACGACGACGTAAAAATCGCTACAGTTAGCGCCCAAGCCGAAGGCGCACTTGACCGCATGATCGACGCCGAACGCGAGATCGGCGTCGGCGAAGACCTGTTGCGCAATGATGCAGCCAAGGAATAGCGAAATTATCCCTTTTGAGGGTTGATCACCTGTCGGGATTTGCGTATCTCGACGACGCTGATGGGGTGTAGCCAAGTGGTAAGGCAACGCTTTTTGGTAGCGTGTACCGTAGGTTCGAATCCTACCACCCCAGCCAGC
>JAGGNB010000145.1 GCA_017886375.1 Octadecabacter sp. | reverse complement strand
GGGTATGCACGCCGATGGCATCGCGGCGCTTTTGCTGCGCCACAGCAATGAGGCGGCGGACCATCCGATGACAGTGACCCTGCGCGCAGGGCTTGAGGCGCCGCAACCTGCGACGCGGCGCGGCGGTCGGCGCGCGCGGGTTCCCGACTAGGGATTCGCGTACGCGCCTGACGTATCTAGCGCGGCAAAGCGGCGGCTTGTGCGGCCAATGCGGTGATGCCCGCCCAATCGCCAGCCTTCACAAGGTCAATCGGCGCGACCCATGATCCGCCGACACATAGCACGTTCGACAGGCTGAGATATTCGTTGGCATTGGCGAGGCTAACGCCGCCGGTCGGGCAAAACTTGACCTGCGGAATCGGTGCGCCGATGGCCTTGAGGGCAGGGGCGCCGCCGTTGGCCGCAGCCGGAAAGAACTTTTGCACGGTATAGCCGCGTTCGAGCAGCGCCATGGATTCAGTTGCGGTGGCCGCACCGGGGAGCAGGGGCAAATCATTGGCTTCGCAGGCATCCAGCAGACGGGCAGTGGCACCGGGTGCGACGCCAAATGTGGCACCGGCGTCTTTGGCGGCTTCGACGTCTTTTGACGTCAACAATGTGCCGGCACCAACAACGCCGCCCTCGATCTTGGCCATTTCACGGATGACGTCGAGCGCTTCGGGTGTGCGCAGCGTCACCTCAAGCGCGGGAAGTCCGCCCGCAACAAGGGCCGCCGCCAGCGCGCCTGCAATACTGGCATCATCAACGACGAGAACGGGGATGACAGGGGCAAGGCCGCAGACTTTGGCGGCCAGTTCAGAGGCGTGTTCGGGGGTCATGTTTTCGTCCTTATTTGGGGCGCGCTGGTGGCTTAATCTGGAGCCTCCGGCGGGGATATTTCAAAAGCAAAGATGAGGGGAGGCGTGTCTATAGGATGACGCCCGCGCCATCTGTGGACGGGCCAACGGAGCGGCGGAACAGGTCGAACAATTCGCGACCCACGCCGTTGCCGTTGCCGGTCAGATCGGCGATGGCAGGGGTGCGGTCGGTCAGATCTGTCAGACATTCGAGCGTGCCTTTGTCGACATCCAGCCGCACGATGTCACCGTCGCGCAGCAGCGAAATCGGGCCACCGTCGGCGGCTTCAGGTGCGACGTGGATGGCCGCAGGAACTTTGCCGGATGCACCAGACATACGCCCGTCGGTCACAAGCGCGACCTTCAGGCCGCGGTCTTGCAGGACGGACAACGTCGGCGTCAATGAATGCAGTTCTGGCATGCCGTTGGATTTTGGCCCTTGGAAGCGGACAACGATAATGGTGTCTGTCGTCAGCTCGCCAGCTTGAAACGCCACTTTGACATCGTGCTGTTCGTGAAAGATCCGCACGGGGGCTTCGATGATATGGCGATCCTTGGCGACGGCGGAGACTTTGATCACGCTGCGCCCAAGGTTGCCATTGAGCTGAACAAGCCCGCCTTGCGGCGCGAACGGATCAGACGCGGGGCGCAGGATACGATCGTTGTGGCTTTCAGTGGGGCCGTCGCGGTAGTGAAAGCCGCTGTCGTCCATCACAGGTTCTTTGGCATAATGCGACATGCCAGCGCCCGCGACGGTTTTGACGTCTTCGTGCATCAGGCCCGCGTCGAGCAGATTGGCGATCATGAATTGTAAACCGCCCGCTGCGTGAAAATGGTTCACATCGGCCAGACCGTTTGGATAGACTTTGGCCATCAGCGGGGTGACGGCAGAAATATCGGAGAAATCTTCGAGATCGAGGATCACGCCAGCGGCGCGCGCCATAGCAGGCAAGTGCAGCACGAGGTTGGTAGACCCGCCCGTTGCCATGAGCCCGACAAGCCCGTTCACAAACGCCTTTTCATCGAGGACATCGCAGACGGGGGTGAATTCATCGCCCAAGGCGGTGATTTCGAGGGCCCGCTTGGTCGACTGGCGAGTCAATTCAGCACGCAGTTCGGTTCCGGGATTGACGAAGGACGCACCGGGCAGGTGGAGGCCCATGAATTCCATCAGCATCTGGTTGGTGTTGGCGGTGCCGTAGAATGTGCAGGTGCCCGGACCGTGGTAGCTGGCCATTTCCGCCTTCATCAGTTCGGCGCGGGTGATATTGCCCTTGGCAAATTCCTGACGGATTTTGCCCTTCTCATCGTTGGGCAGGCCGGACACCATGGGACCTGCGGGCACGAACATCCCCGGAATATAGCCGAACGTTGCGGCTGCCATGATCAGGCCGGGGACGATTTTGTCGCATACGCCAAGGTAAAGGGCTGCGTCAAAGACGTTGTGTGACAGGCCGATGCCTGCGGCTAGCGCGATCACGTCGCGCGAAAAGAGCGACAGTTCCATGCCGGTTTGGCCTTGGGTGACGCCGTCACACATGGCCGGAACGCCACCTGCGACTTGCGCTGTGCCGCCAAACGAACGGGCTGCTGCGCGGATCTGGTCGGGGTAGCGTTCAAAGGGTTGATGGGCTGACAACATATCATTGTAGGCGGTGATGATGCCTATATTGGGGGCTTTGTCAGCCACCAATGTCGCCTTGTCATCGCCCATGGGCGCATAGGCGTGGGCCTGATTGCCACAGGTCAGGTGGGCGCGGCGCGGGCCCTCAGAGGCGGCGGCGGCCATGCGATCAAGATAGATGCGCCGCGGCCCTTGTGAGCGTGTGATAATGCGGTCGGTGACGCGCTGGATGGTGGAATTGAGAGCCATAATGTCCTGCCAGTTGTTGTCTTTGGGGAGCCTTAGCATAATTCGTTAGCGCTAACAACGGGTGAAGTGCCGCGCCAGATCGCCCGCAAACGCGAGGGTCGTGCAGCAAAATTGCCGTGCAACTTCCCCGCAATAACCCTTTGCTAACCACATTCTCGCCCCAATCGCCCGACTATATTTGTGGTGCCTCGTGGGGGGGCAAACAACTGGGAACATCCCCGGAGGATACAATGAAGATGCTTAAAGCAGTAACATTTGGCGCAATCATCGCCGCCCTGAACGCATGTAGCGCAGTGGACGTCGTGTCCCGAAACGCACCGCTGGACTCGCCGCGTCTTGGCGCGCAGGTCGCACCACAGGTCGTCCGTGATTATTCGCTGCATTCGATCCGCTTTGCGGTTCCGGCAGACATGACTGTGTCTGAAGCCAATTCATATTACCCCATTGCCGACATCGTGTGGCGGGGCGACCCCATGGGGAACCGGTCCCAGCAGATCAACGAGATTTTCCAGACGTCCATTCGGGCAGCTGGTCAAAACATGAACGGATCAATCCCTGTGACGGTGGATATTGAACTTATCCGCTTTCATTCCCTGACAGAGCGCACGCGTTTTTCTGTTGGCGGTGTTAATTCTATTAAGTTTAACATGACCATCAGCAACGCCGAAACCGGTGAGGTGCTGGAACAATCGCGCCTCCTTAATGGTGATTTTGCAGCCCTCGGTGGCCGCGCCGCGATCGCTGCGGATAATCAGGGCCAAGGCCAGAAGGTTCGGATCACAGCGCATCTGACCAGCCTGTTCGCGCGCGAACTGACGGGTCTTGCGGTACCATCAAACAATGCGCAAGCGGGCACGTGATCTACTTTCCAACCTGACTTTTACGCGCTAAGGGGACTGTTATGAATCAGTCCCCTTTACCGACCACCGACGCTTTGCCCGTCGTTCGCCTGCTTCCCAAAGCAAAACCGCAAGTTATTCGCCACGGTTTTCCGTGGGTCTTTGCCAATGAGTTGGTGATGGACCGTCGCACCAAGGGCGTCACGCCCGGTGGCCTCGTTGTGGTGGAAGACGCAGAGCGGCGACCCCTCGGGCTTGGCACAATGAATCCGCTTTCAAAAATCGCTGTTCGGATGCTGGATTTCGATCCAGAGGCCGTGATCGACCAAGCATGGTTCAAGACCAAAATCGCACGCGCTCTGCAACACCGCGATGCGATTTATGATGAACCGGTCTATCGACTGGTGCACGCCGAAGCCGACGGTTTGCCAGGTATCATCATTGACCGCTTTGGCGATGTTGCCGTGATCCAACCAAATGCCGCCTACGCCGAGGCAATGCTGGAACCGCTTGTCGCCGCCCTGATCGAGGTGACTGGCGTGACGACCGTCATCAAAAACGGCACGGGCCGTGCGCGCAGCCTTGAAGGTCTGGAAGAAGAAATGGTTGTTGTGCATGGCACGCAACCCACTGGCGCCATCCCAGTCATGATGAACGGCGCGACATATATGGCCGATGTCATGGGGGGCCAAAAGACGGGACTTTTCCTTGATCAACGCCCCAACCATGCGTTTGCCGCGGGCTTGATGAATGGCGGACGGATGCTGGATATGTTCAGCCACGTTGGTGGATTTTCGCTGGCGGCTTTGGCGGCTGGCGCGGGGTCCGCATTGGCGGTTGATGGATCTGCGCCTGCGTTGGAATTGGCAAAAGCTGGCGCTGAGGCCACGGGTGTCGCAGATCGGTTTGAAACCCGTCAGGGCGATGCGTTTGATGTGCTTGAAGCCTTGGGCGCGGAAGAAGAAGTGTTTGACGTGGTCGTCTGTGATCCGCCTGCATTTGCACCATCAAAACCTTCGGCTGAAAAGGGCCTGCGCGCCTATGAACGCCTGGCGCGTCTCGCAGCGCCATTGGTCAAAGATGGTGGTTATCTGGTGTTGTGTTCATGTTCACATGCCGCTGACCTGAAACGCTTTCGCGATGCATCTGCGCGCGGGATTGGCCGTGGCGGACGCCGCAGCCAGTTGGTTTACACAGGCTCTGCGGGGCCAGACCATCCGTTGCTGCCGCAATTGGCGGAAAGCGGCTATCTGAAAGCGCTGGTCTTTCGGCTTTAAGGACTTGGCTATGACGGATTGGTCATGAGGGCTTGGCGATGAGAGTCCTGATCGATGCCTGCGTCCTTTATCCCACCGTGATGCGCGAGGTCGTGTTGGGCGTGGCGCAAGCGGGGCTGTTTGATCCGCGCTGGTCGGCGCGTATCTTGGAAGAATGGGCACGTGCGGCGCGCAAGATAGGGCCGCAAGGTGAGACGATTGCACGGGGTGAAATCGCCACCATCCAAGCACGGTTTCCAAGGGCCGAGGTCAAAATTCCGCAAGGTGTCGAGGCGCGGCTTTGGTTGCCGGACCCCGACGACATTCATGTCTTGGCCGCAGCAATCGGCAGTTCGTGCGACGCGATCATGACGATGAATGCCAAAGATTTCCCGCGAAATGAACTGGCTGATCAGGGGTTGGAACGCGTCGATCCCGACGGGTTCCTGATTGGTTTGGCGGTGCAGCATCCAGTCGCAGTCCAGACGGTGGGAGAGGCGGTGCTGGCCGAAGCACGGCGACTGTCTGGGGAGCCGTGGGAGATGCGCAAACTGATGCGCAAAGCCCGCCTGCCGCGTCTTGGAAAGCTGTTGGGTTAGGATTTGAGTTGTATTGGCCAAGATGAAGAGGGCAGTGTCACGCGCCCCATTTCGCCTCGTTCGCTTCAATCGCGGCGATGCGTTCTGGGGTTTTGGGGTGGCTGAGCAGCCACGCAGGTTGCGCCGCACCGTGGGCACCAGTCAGTTTTTCGAGCTTGGTAAACAGG
Organism: Octadecabacter sp.; assembly: GCA_017886375.1. Classification (GTDB taxonomy): domain Bacteria; phylum Pseudomonadota; class Alphaproteobacteria; order Rhodobacterales; family Rhodobacteraceae; genus Octadecabacter. The sequence continues at coordinate 8,992 of JAGGNB010000145.1, read as the reverse complement.
GTCTTTTGCGCGCTTGTCCCGATGCCCGCCTTGAGGAGGAGGGCGGAGGCATAGGCGTCAGCCTCATATTCATCCGAACGCGACAGGCGCGCCATCAACATGCTCATGGCGGCGTTGGCGATCAGTGGCCCGATGCCGGGCATAAAGCGCGACAGCACCATGGCCAGCGCCGTGCGCAGGGCATTTTGGCCGGAAAAGTCGATCATGCGGCGGCGGGAATGCCCCAAGGCGACGTGACCTAATTCATGGGCGATGACGGAGGCCATTTCTTCCGCAGTAACTTCGTTTTCTTTGTATTTGTTATAAAATCCGCGGGTGATGAAAATACGGCCATCTGGTGCTGCTAGCCCGTTCACGGGTTCAATTTCATAGATGTGGACTTTGATGCGGGGGATATCGACCACGTCGGCCATTTGCGCAGTGAGGGCGCGCAGTTTCGGGTCCGCCAGTTCGGTCGATTTTTCATCCAACTCGCGCGTCGTGCGCCATGCGGACAGACGATACATAAAGATGCCGTAACCGATGGCGAGCAGGATGGGGAAGAATTTGAGCATAGGTTAGATATGGGGCGACACCTGCGGGTCGGCAAGGGTCAATCGGGGTGGGGCCAATCGCGGCAGGAAACACCTGCAAAAAACCCTACGTGCGCCATGCTGTGGGCCAAGTTGGCTGGCAGGTCTACATCTTAACGATTTGGATCGATCCCATGCCCACAACAACGATGTACACACTCGAAGCGTCAAACATTACCATTTCGAATGGTGTGTCGTTGTCCGGCGTTAACCAAGGCAACGGCAGCCAGTTGATGGGGCAGACCATTACGCTGGGCAGCAACATCTGGAAAACTGTCGATGTGTTCGACACAGATGCGAATTTTGAAGATTCCGACAACAGCCAGACACTGGACGGCGCACAGACCTATAACGGTGTGGCGCATGCCAGCGGGCTGCGGGTTGAGGCGGAGTATAGGCTGACCGTTCAGGACCCTGACGGAAATTCCTACACACTTATCGGTTTTAACATCAACGAAGCAGGTGGCGGGCCGTCGTATGGCACCGTGGAAGGCCTGTCGTTCGTCGGCCCTATCGGTGGCTTTCCGCCCGTTGGTGTGCCGCTGACGGTCACTGGCACCAGCGAGGGGCCAAGCGGGGCCACCACGCCTTTCGGCAGTTACGCCACACCGCCGTGTTTTACGCCCGGAACCTTGATTGAAACGGCACACGGGCAGGTGGCGATTGAGGCGTTGCAGATTGGCGATCTTGTGACGACGTTTGACGATGGGATGCAGGCGATCCGATGGATCGGGACGACGGTGATCTCAGCGCGTGATCTGCGGGATCAGGCGCGTTTGCGGCCCATTTTGATCAGCAAGGGCGCGCTCGGGGACGGGATGCCGGTGCGCGATATGCTGGTGTCGCCGATGCACCGTGTGCTGCGCGGGGGGCCGCGTGCGGCGCTGTTGTTTGGCGAGGGCGAGGTTCTGGTACCGGCGGCGCATCTTGTGGGGCAGGCAGGGATCAGCTGTCCTGCGCCTGTGGGCGACGTGCGTTATATCCATATTGCGTTCGACGCCCATCAGATCGTGTGCAGCGACGGGGCCTGGAGCGAGAGTTTCCTGCCCGGTGCACAGACGCTGAGTGGGTTTGACGCGCAGGTTCAGGCGGAATTGTCAGCACTGTTCGTAGACGCCGCACCCGCGTCGGCGCGCCTTAGCCTGAAACGCCATGAAAGCGCGGTGTTGCTGGCCGCCTAGCGTGCGGTACTGGCGGCGCGGGACTTCTTACTCGCGCGCACCAACCACCAGCCGAGGCCAATGACGACGGCCAGTGCGGTGATAAAACCGCTGGCGTTGCCCAGCAGGCTTGCGATGGATGTGATGTTATCGGCAAAGCTGTAGCCCAAGCCGACGTACAGGCTGACCCAGACAATTTCACCTGCGACGCCCCAAAGGGCAAAGCGCACCCAGTTAAATTTCGTCACGCCGCAAAAATAGTTCATGTAGGGACCAAGCGGCGCCACGAGCCAGCATGACAAGAAGATGCTAGACCCGCCGCGCTTGTCCATAAAGGCAGCACTGCGCGCGCGAAGGGCGGCGCGTTTGGGATGTTTGGCCAGCCACCCGTCAAGCCGCGGTCCCAATTTGCGCGCGACCCAGTAGCCCGAATTGTCGCCCAGTACAGCGCCACCAAATGCAGACAAACCAACAGCATAAAGTGTCAAATCTCCCGTGGCCGCAAAGCCGCCAGATGCCAGCATCAACAACGATGAGGGGACCGGCAGCGCAAGGCAGCTTAAGAATGTCACGCAAAACACGATGATGACGCCGTAATCTGCAACGAGGGCAAATGCTATTTCAGTCATCGCGGCGGCCGTCGCGTTCAGCGCGCATCTGCGCTGCGGCTTCATCTATGCGGATTTGCAGGTCATCCATCGTCAGGCCATTTTCAGCCGCAATCGTATCAAGTGAGATGCGGCGCGGTGCGGCGTCTTTGATTAAAAACAGGGCAGGGCCAATCACATCGGGTGGCAATTGGTAGGATCGCATGACGTAGCGTGGCGTCATCCATCCGGCGAGGGCCTGATTTTGGTGGTCGGGGTCCATCCAGTAGATGGTGGATGAAATGGTTCTAACGCCGAAGAATCCCAAGGCACACAGTGCCACAATGAACGCCATCAGCGCAAAGCGGTGTGTCTGCCAAAGGTGTCTGATCATGTGAGAACCTTCATGCCTTTTTCAATTCCGGCCAGCGTCATCGGGACCATCCGGTCGTCGCCAAAAATCTGTCGTATCATCTGCACCGACTGGGTGTATTGCCAATAGCGTTGATCCAGCGGGTTAAGCCACAGGTGGTTGGGCCATTGATCGCGGGCACGTTCCAGCCATGTTTGGCCCGCTTCTTGGTTGTAGTGTTCGTTGGCGCCGCCGACGTAGGCGATTTCATAGGGCGACATGGATGCATCGCCGACGAAGATGCATTTGTAGTCCGACCCGTAAGTGCGCAGCACGTCCCATGTGGGCATTTGTGCGTCCCAGCGGCGACGGTTGTCACGCCAGACACCCTCATACAGGCAATTGTGGAAATAGAAGTGTTCCAGATGTTTGAATTCTGATTTCGCTGCCGAGAACAGTTCTTCGACGAGTTTGACGTGCGGGTCCATTGACCCACCGATATCAAGAAACAGCAGCACTTTGACGGCATTGCGCCGTTCGGGCCGAGTTTTCACATCAAGGTAGCCGTGTTCGGCGGTGGCGCGGATTGTGCCATCAAGATCAAGTTCATCTGCCGCCCCGTCACGCGCCCAGCGGCGCAGGCGTTTGAGCGCGACTTTGATGTTGCGGGTGCCAATTTCAACCGAGTCGTCAAGATTGCGGAACTCGCGTTTGTCCCAGACTTTGACGGCGCGTTGGTGGCGGCTGGCGTCTTGGCCGATGCGCACGCCTTCGGGGTTGTAGCCATAGGCACCAAAAGGTGACGTGCCAGCCGTGCCGACCCATTTGGACCCCCCTTGATGGCGGCCCTTTTGTTCCTCAATCCGCTTTTTGAGCGTTTCCATCAGTTTGTCAAAGCCGCCAAGCGCTTCGATTTCAGCCTTTTCTTGCGCGCTGAGATGCTTTTCAGCCATCTTTTCCAGCCAGTCCTGTGGAATATCGACGGCGTCCATGACGGCAGAATCGGGGATTGCCTCCAAGCCTTCAAAGGCGGTGGCGAAGGCGCGATCAAACTTGTCGATGTTGCGTTCGTCTTTGACCATGCAGGTGCGCGCGAGAAAGTAGAACGCGTCAATGTCGTAGGTGGCGATGCCAGCTTTCATGCCTTCAAGGAACGTCAGGAATTCCCGCAAGGAAACGGGGACGCCGCCCCGCCGAAGGGCATCAAAGAACGGCAGAAACATCAGGCGAGGTTGCGGGTGATTATGATCGCGATGAACAAGCCGATAATGCCAAAGATCATCGCGAACACCGCAGCCCATTGGGCCATGTCCGCCGCTTTGCCACCGCGCGATTTCGCCCGATACGCCCCCAGCAATGCCCCGAAAAACAGACCGCCGAGAGGGTAAATCATGGGTTAGATCCCTTTAAGTGGGTTGAGCGATGCAATCTCGCTCAAGCGCGCGCGGACATTGGCATCCGCCCCAAATCCGTACCGCGCCCAGCCAAGACTGTCCATACGAACCACGCGTGCCTCGGTGACACGTCCGGTCATTTCCAGCGCTTCGGCTTTGAACATCATCAAAGTCGCAAGAAGGGCGGCGTTTTCGTGGGCTGCCGCAATTGGCATCGCGCCGTCCACGAGGCTTAGAACCGTCGCGCCGTCACCAGCTGACAGCGCAAAGGCGGCCAGTTGGACGGACACGTGGGCCGCATGCAGCCGGGTTTCGGGGGAGCGGTTGTAGATGCGCAAGGCTTGGTTGAAGGCGGACAGCGCGATATCGCTGTCATAGCCCACGTTGAGACGGCCAAAGGCATAGTGCGCAAATCCGTTACGCGGGCCGTCCCAGTTCATGGCCCCTGCAAGGCTGACAGCGTGCAACGCGGCGTTGCGCCGGCTTGCTGGGGATGATCCGGCGGTCAGCGCGGTTTCGATGTTGTCAATCCAGCCGCGGGTCGTGTCGTTGCGCGGACGGGCTGCGCGGCTGTCACCGGCTGGGTTCAGGCGGGACAGGATCGGGTCGAGGCGGGCGGCGACTTCGCCGCGGCTCATGCCGTTGCGCAAGGCCGGATCGTAATAAGCCCGCAACACCAACATATCAAACGATGTCAGCACCGCATGGATGTTGTCGTCGTTAAACACGGAATCCGACAAGCGATACAGGTCATTGAGCGGGCCGAGGGCCTGTGCGAGTTCTTCGTGCAAACAGTCGCGAATTTCTTGTGGCGCCACATCGGAGGGAACAAACACAGCCGCACGGTCGCGACGTTCCAGGGTTGTCCAATCGACGGTTGGGGTGCGGCGCACGGATTTGAATTCTTCCCATGACGACACGCGCGGCACCACAAAACATGCAGCACGCGGTACGGCGGCGTTCAGAACGGCGCGCGGGATGGCTTCGACGGTGATCGACGCTGTCTGGGCACCGGTCATAGAGATGTCGATGTTGGCCTCGTTGCGCAAACGGCCCAGCAGGATGCGCAGATCAGGGGTCAGACTTGGCGGTACATCGCCAGTGACGCGCACTGTGATCGGGGCTTCGAAACGTGTCAGGCGGGTCACGGGTCGGCCACTTTCCATTCGGAACGACAGATCCATGAAATCTTTGCCGATCTCGCGGTTGGACCGTGTCGGCGTGATAACGCGATTGCCCGCAAAAGAGCGCATTGGCGGCAAACTGTCTTGCAGGCCCATTGTGCGCGTTGGCAGCGTCGGGCCCCCAAATGATGACTGCGGCACAGGTGTACAGGCGGTCAAAAACATGACCGAAATCGCCATAAGGCGACGGAAGGTTGTGTTCACGTCGCTCCCCGATCAAGCCGACCAGAGGGCGCGTAAGGGTCGATGCCAGACGGGTCAACGCAATCTGTGCCGGCCCTCGAAAAGGTCAGTTCATCGGTCCACATCTGTCGTGCCCGCACACTAATCGTGCGTGACGTATGATGCTTAGCAACCGGCATTTTTGCCTTGGTCAACTCTGCTCTCCTATTAGCTTAGTCCAGGACCTGCCAGCGGACTAAGACCCGAGTGGGTGCGAAATTGGACAATTCCGCGACGCCATGCGTGGGCTTCTTATTTAAAGGGGAGTCGGGGGTGTCTTTTCGCCTTAAATATTCACGCTGCGTAGAAATGTTGGCGTTGTGTGATTCAAAAGACTCAATGGGTTAGGGGGGGTGACGCGTGCAAACACTAGATGTAGCGTCAGGTCTATGTTGATCCCTTATTTGCTTGTTTTGACCCTTGTGATTGCCGCCATCCGGTATTGGCTGAAACGCCAACACCGCGCGCGGCTGTTGTCGTCTGAAATGTCGCCAGAAGACTGGGCAACGGTCCTTCGGCTGGTTCCAATTGTGGCCAAACTGCCGAGCAGTTTGCAAACGCGTTTGCAAGGCAAGGCGCTGTTGTTTCTTGATCAGATCGATATTTATGGCCGCAACGGTTTGGTCGTCACCCGCGACATGGAACTGTCTTTGGCCGCGCAAGCCTGCCTTTTGATCGTGAACAGCACACAGTGGTATGACAGCCTGCGCACGGTGCTGTTGTACCCCGGCGCATTTCAATCGATGCAAAGCCAGCAGGACGGTTATCTTGTGACCCAAACCAAACAGGTGCGTCTTGGGGAAAGCTGGCACCGCGGGCCTGTTGTCTTGTCATGGGCCCACACGCTGCGCGGGGGCGAGGACCCTTATGACGGGCATAATCTGGTTTTGCATGAATTCGCACATCAACTCGACGCGCTGTCAGGGTCCACCGACGGGGTGCCTGTGTTGATGAAGGGACAAGGTTATGCCGATTGGGAAGCGGCAATTGTTGAGGGGTTTTCCGCCCATGTCGAGAACGTGAAGCGGGGACGAAGTACGGTTCTGGACCCTTATGCGGCCACCAAATACGTAGAATTTTTCGCAGTTTGCATCGAGGTGTTCTTTGAACAGCCGCAGGGCCTAAAAGACGAATACCCTGATGTTTACCACCAGATGTCCCTGCTGCTTGGATTGGACCCGCTGGATTGGGACTAACAGACTGGGCCTAACAGACTGGGCCTAGCGACCGCTGCGTGCCATGAACGCCAGCCGTTCAAACAAATGCACGTCCTGTTCGTTTTTCAAAAGTGCGCCGTGTAGCTTGGGCAGGGCAGATGCCCCATCACGTTTAAGATCCTCGGACGTCAAATCCTCTGCCAGCAGCAGTTTTAGCCAATCAAGCACTTCGGACGTGCTGGGCTTTTTCTTCAGGCCTTGCTGGTCGCGGATTTCATAGAATTGCGTCAGCGCGGTGGTCAGCAGCGCGTCCTTGATCCCAGGGTGATGCACCTCGACAATCTTACGCATCGTGTCGATGTCAGGGAACCGGATGTAGTGGAAAAAGCAGCGGCGCAGAAACGCGTCGGGCAGTTCTTTTTCATTATTGGACGTGATGATCATAATGGGGCGGTGTTTGGCCCTGACCGTCTCACCGGTTTCGTAGACGTGGAATTCCATCCGGTCGAGTTCTTGCAGAAGATCGTTGGGAAATTCGATGTCGGCCTTGTCGATTTCGTCAATCAGCAACACCACGCGCCCGTCTGCTTCAAACGCCTGCCACAGTTTGCCGCGTTTGATGTAGTTGGCAACATCGTTGACCTTTGCATCGCCCAGCTGACTGTCGCGCAATCGGCTGACGGCATCGTATTCATACAGACCTTGCTGCGCCTTGGTGGTTGATTTGATGTGCCACTCGATCATCGGCAGGCCCAGTGCGTTGCTCACTTGCCGCGCAAGCTCGGTCTTGCCCGTTCCCGGTTCGCCCTTGACCAACAACGGACGTTCCAGCGTCACGGCTGCATTCACAGCAACGGTAAGATCATCCGTTGCAACATAAGATTCGGTTCCTGTGAAGCGCATTTTTTGCCCGTAAGTTGTGTTTAACTGCCGTAACGAAGGTAACACCTCCCTAACCAGCATCAACCCATGAAAAGGTGATCCACAAGGGGGTGACAGCCTGCCCGCTAGGGTTTAAAGGAAGGCTCAAAGAAGGGGAATACAATTGCCAGATCAGCAAAATTTGACTGTAGTTTCCACCTCTAAAGGGGCGAGTATGAAAGCTGAAACATTCCTGCCGGATGATTATGTACCGGTCGATTCCGAACCGTTTATGAACGACAAACAAGTTGAGTATTTTCGCCGCAAGTTGATCAACTGGCGCGGCGAAGTTCTGGAAGACAGTCGCGACACGATTGAGTCGATGAAAGACGGCACGCGCAATATCCCTGATGTTGCTGACCGTGCGTCTGAAGAAACCGATCGTTCGCTTGAATTGCGTACCCGTGACCGTGAACGCAAACTGGTGTCCAAAATTGATGGGGCGTTGCGCCGTATCGATGAAGGCGAATTCGGATATTGCATCGTGACGGGCGACCCGATCAGCCTGAAACGTCTGGATGCGCGCCCCATCGCCACCATGAGCCTTGAGGCGCAGGAGCGTCACGAGCGCCGTGAACGGGTGCATCGTACCGACTGATCCGCAGGAAGAACGTGGGGAAAAGGCGGGACGAATGTTGGATGAACCTGACGTGATGCCCGACGACGCCCCGCGCGGATCTGGCACTTTACGCAATAAACGCATCGTTATTATTGGCGCCGGAATCGGTGGCTTAACGGCTGCGTTGGCGTTTGTGCGACGCGGTGCGAAGGTCCACGTCTATGAACAAGCATCGGCGTTAAACGAGGTTGGCGCAGGCATCCAAGTGACCCCGAACGGTTCACGGGTTCTGGCCGCACTTGGGCTGGCCGATGCCATGGACGCCGCCAGCATTGTCGCACAGGCTGTGATGCCCACAGATGCGATCAGCGGCAAAGCCATCGCGCGATTCGATCTGAGCAGCCAAGTGCCGCCCTACCGGTTTTTCCACCGCGCAGCACTGGTGGAGATGATCGCGCAAGGGGCACAGGCAGCGGGGGTTGAGATTTCGTTCGGTGTGCGCGTTGAAAACATTGATAAAGACGGGACACTCAACACCAATATTGGCCAAATCTCCGGTGATTTATGCGTCGGTGCCGATGGCATTCATTCGATTTCGCGATTGCTTTTGGGTAATACGGCTGAGCCCGAATTTACTGGTCAGGTCGCATGGCGGGCAACAATCGTGGCCAAAGACGTGGAGCCCGTTGCGCGCATCTGGATGGCCCCGAACCGCCATGTCGTGACCTATCCGTTGGCGAAAGACACCCTCAACATCGTGGCCGTGCAAGAACGCGCAACATGGGCGCAAGAGGGATGGAAGCATGGCGATGATCCCGACAACCTGCGTGCCGCATTCGCCGATACCTGCCCGCAATTGCGCGATATTTTGGGTCAAGTCAGGG
>JAGGNB010000220.1 GCA_017886375.1 Octadecabacter sp. | reverse complement strand
GTAAACTAAAGACGGAACCGCTATGACAGACCCCGCCCACGTGACCGACCCCGCCAAAACGCCCCAACCTGCTGCGAATCCCGAACGCACAAGTCGCGAAATGTTTCAGTGGCTGTGGGGCAACTATCTGCGCCAGCACATGGTCTTGTTGTCGGTCGCGGTGGCGTTGATGGTCCTTGAGGGATCAACGTTCGGTGTTCTGAGTTACATGATGCAGCCGATGTTCGACAACGTCTTCATTGGTGGCCAACAGGGCGCGGTCTGGATCATTGGCACAGTCATTCTGTCGCTCTTTTTGCTGCGTGCCGTGACATCCCTCGCCCAGCGCGTGATCCTGAAACGGATCGCGGAAAAAAGTGCGGCGGCAATTCGCACCGACCTTTTGCGCCACCTGATGCGGCTGGACACGGCGTTCCATCAGGCCCACCCGCCTGGCACATTGATCGAACGTGTGCAGGGCGACGTGCAGGCACTGGGGAGTGTTTGGACAGGGCTGATCACCGGTCTTGGCCGCGATCTGGTCGCGGTTGTCGCCCTGTTTTCCGTGGCGCTGTGGGTCGATTGGGTTTGGACTGCCATCGCATTGATTGGCATCCCCGTTCTGGTGCTGCCCTCCTTTGCAATCCAAGGCTATGTACGTCGTAAAGCACGCGCCGCACGGGTGGTCGCGGCCGATATGTCCACACGGCTGGATGAAGTATTTCACGGAATTAACCCCATAAAACTCAACAGTTTAGAAGACTACCAAGGCAAGCGGTACGAAGCCCTGACAAACCGGCGCGTGCGCACCGAAACGCAGGCCGCGTTCGGGCAGGGGATGATCCCGAGCTTGGTGGATGTCATGGCGGGCCTCGGATTTTTCGCGGTGCTGTTGTATGGCGGCAACCAGATCATCGATGGGCAGAAAACTGTCGGTGAATTCATGTCGTTTTTCACCGCCATGGCCATCGCGTTTGACCCGCTGCGCCGTCTGGGTAACTTGACCGGCCTTTGGCAAGCAGCCGCTGCTGCAATTGACCGCTTGCTGGATCTATTTGAAACTCAACCGACTCTGCTCTCCCCCAGCGACCCTGCGCCGATTCCTGCAAACGCGCCGAGAATCAGCTTTGACAATGTCTCACTTAGCTATGGTGATCTGCCGGTTCTGGACGGCGCGACATTTACTGCGCAGGCGGGTCAAACGACGGCACTGGTGGGCGCATCCGGTGCGGGCAAAAGCACGTTGTTTAACGTGCTGACCCGCCTTGTTGAACCGCAATCAGGCAGCGTCAGTTTGAATGACACACCGATCAACACCCTTGCGCTGACAGATCTTCGCAGCCTTGTGTCGACTGTGTCACAGGACGCCGCACTCTTTGACGAAACGCTGCGCGAGAACATCTTGCTGGGTCAGAAAGGCATCACTGACGATGTGCTGAACGCAACGCTCGATAATGCTCATGTCACCGATTTTCTCGATAAACTGCCAGCTGGCCTCGACAGCCCTGCGGGTCCGCGTGGATCGAACTTGTCTGGTGGACAGCGCCAACGGGTCGCCATCGCGCGCGCCCTGCTGCGCGATACGCCGATTTTACTGCTGGACGAAGCGACCAGCGCACTGGACACCAAATCAGAAACCATCGTGCAAGGCGCGCTTGACCGTCTCGCGAAGGGGCGCACGACCCTTGTGATTGCGCACCGCCTGTCGACAATCAAAAACGCCCACAAGATCGTTGTGATCGACAAGGGGCGCGTTGTTGACGAAGGCACACACACCGATCTGCTGGCACGCGGCGGGCTTTATGCCGATCTGTACCGCCTACAATTTCGCGATGGCAAACAAGTCATCGACGGCAAAAACCGCCGCAAGCAAGCTGTCGCCGCGAAATCAAATGAAAAGCCACAATCTTGGCTCGCGCGTCTGTTTAATCGCCCCAACCGTCCTTAGGTGCAGCGTATGAACAATCGCACACTTATCAGTCTGTCCGGCCCGGATGCCTTCGATTTCCTGCAAGGACTAATCACAAATGATGTGGCCAAAACCAAGGACGGTCTTGTCTACGCAGCCCTTTTGACGCCGCAAGGCAAATACATCGCGGATTTCTTTGTCGCGGCGCAAGACGACGCGCTGTTGATTGATGTCGCGCAATCTCACGCTGCCATGCTGGCACAACGTTTGACCATGTATCGCTTGCGTGCGGACGTGCAGATCGCGCAAGCGCCGCTGATCGTGTCGCGCGGCACAGGTCCAGCGCCTGAGGGCGCCCTGCCCGACCCGCGCCATACAGCCCTTGGTTGGCGACTGATCGCAGACAGCGACCAAAGTGACGGCACGGATTGGGACGCCTTGCGCGTGGCACACGTGATCCCGGAAACCGGCATTGAACTGACGCCGGACACCTACATACTCGAAGCAGGATTTGAGCGTTTGAACGGTGTTGATTTTCGCAAAGGCTGCTACGTCGGGCAAGAAATTGCGGCGCGGATGAAGCACAAGACGGCGCTGAAAAAAGGCCTCGTACAGGTGACCATTACTGGGGCGGCGGACGTCGGCACCGAAATCACCGCCAACGGTCGGCCTGCCGGCACGCTTTACACGCAATCGGGCAACCTCGCCCTCGCGCACCTGCGCTTTGATCGTGCGACGGGCGAAATGCAGGCAGGGGCCGCAACCTTACTTCGCTCTTAATCCTGTCTTTGCTTTAAAAATATCCCGCGGGTGAGGCCGAAGGTCGAGGGGGCTGGCCCCCTCACCACCCGCGCACGAGGAGTGCCTTAAGCGCGTTCGGAGTATTCCATCGTCTCAGTGTTCACGACGATGTCTTCGTCTTGACCCACAAACGGCGGCACCATAACGCGCACACCGTTGTCCAAAATGGCGGGCTTGAATGAATTGGCCGCAGTCTGGCCTTTCACAACAGGCTCCGTCTCCACGATCTTGCAGGTCACCTTTTGCGGCAAACGCGCGTTCAAAGCCTCTTCTTCGTGGAATTCGATCACGGCGATCATGCCGTCTTGCAGAAATGGCCGGCGATCGCCCAGCAATTCGGCGGGCAGTTCGATCTGCTCATAGGTTTCAATATCCATGAACGTCAACATTCCGTCAGTCTCATATAGAAATTGTTGATCTTTTTGCTCCAGACGGACCTTCTCTACCTTATCGGCGGACCGAAAGCGTTCGTTCAGCTTGGAACCATTGCGCAAATTGCGCATTTCGACCTGCGCAAACGCGCCGCCCTTGCCCGGTTTAACATGATCGACTTTCACCGCGGCCCACAGACCGCCGTTATGTTCAAGGACATTGCCAATGCGAATTTCGTTGCCGTTAATTTTTGCCATAACCCAGTGTGTCCAAACGATGTCAGAAGGTTGCATTGAAGTTGACGAGGCCTATATCTTGTGATGACACACCGCGCAAGCCAACCAGATACTGTTTCAGCAATGATTGAGCTATGCGTCATACGCATACCTGCCATTCCAAATGAGGACCCCCGAATCGGTTGGAAACAGGCATATTGCCCAAACTGCCAGCTACAAGGCCAAAATTAGTACAAGGACCGAATATGCGAGATTTCGTCGACGGCACAGCGTTTAACAATGAACAAGGCAATCGCGCACGCAAGCTCTTTGCGGCGGTGGTGTTGGCCGCGTTGGATGATGCGATTGCAGACGATAAGAAGTATGGCAACGGGCCTGAACAAATCGCTCGCTGGGCACGATCCCGTGACGGCCGCGAAGTTCTGTCCTGCGCCGGAATCGACCCCAACGAACGCGTTGTAACGGGCTTGATGGACTTCGTCGGCAAAGGCGTGCGTACATCAGTTGCTTTGTCACGTGAAGAAAGCGAACGTCGCGCAGTGGCTGAAGCCGCGGATCAAGAAGTCCGCGCCGCTTAATCTACCTTACGTTTCGCTTGCACAAAAAAACGCGACCCTCTGCTCGGGGTCGCGTTTTTTGTTTGTTAAACGGTTAAGTGGCCGCAAACATGATTGAGAACAGGATCGCAGGTACGGTTTCAGCCAGTGCCAACAGCGCAATCAGGCCTCGCATGGCACGGCCCCTAAATCGCCGCCACAGCACAGCACACAACGCCAGCGATACCGCTATTTCAATCAAACCGACAATCTGGCCATAGTGATTGGGGTCCCAATAGCTGACCGGACTTCGAAATTTCCACGTCGTCAGCGGCCAGAAATGCGCCCGCCCGTCGTCATGATGTAACAGAAAATCCAGACCCAGATGCAGCAATGCCGCGCCGCACAACGCGATCGCCCAGACGGATCGCGCCCATATCGCAAAAACCAAACCCATGCCCCACAGCACGATTGAATTATCAATGCGAAAGATCGCTTGCCACCGCTCCGAGAAGTAGAGCTGTCCAAACACGACCTGCGGGTCCGTTCCCAGAAGCAACAAATGCGTGCCGGCCATCAGATACAATGTCAGGTCGGGGATCAGTGCGCCCGCCAATGCTGCCGCAGTCACCGATGGTGCGTCGACCTTACCAAATGCGGCCAGCCCGAAAATCAGGTGCGCTGGTGTGTTCATGCTCTTCCCTCGGACGCCTAGCCTGCCTAGACACGTAGCGTGGAGGAACCCGATGGCCAAGGCAATCATGATCCAAGGGGCTGGGTCCAATGTGGGGAAATCCATGTTGGTGGCGGGCCTGTGCCGTGCAGCCGTCAAACGCGGGCTGTCCGTCGCGCCGTTCAAGCCGCAAAACATGTCCAACAACGCCGCCGTGACATCAGACGGTGGTGAAATTGGCCGCGCACAAGCCCTGCAAGCGCGCGCCTGTGGGTTGGAACCGCATACGGATATGAACCCGGTGTTGTTGAAACCCGAAACCGAACTGGGCGCGCAGGTGATTGTGCAGGGCAAACGTTTCGCGACTATGAAAGCGCGGGAATACGGAACCCGCAAAGCAGATCTGATCCCGAGGGTATTGGAAAGTTACCACCGCCTTGCGGCCACGCACGATCTGATTGTCATCGAGGGCGCAGGTTCACCCGCTGAGATCAACCTGCGGGCAGGCGACATCGCCAATATGGGCTTCGCCGAGGCCGCAGGCTGTCCCGTTATTCTCATTGGGGACATTGATCGTGGCGGCGTCATTGCACAATTGGTTGGCACGGACGTGATACTGCCCGACGCGGACCGCGCGCGGATCAAAGCCTTCGCGATCAATAAATTTCGCGGTGATCCAACCCTGTTTGCCGACGGCATGACCGCCATAACGGATCACACAGGCTGGCTGCCATTGGGCATTGTGCCGTGGTTTGATGATGCTTGGAAATTGCCTGCCGAAGACGTGATGGACATCGCCACGCGCAAAGGCGGCGCCATCAAGGTCGTGGTGCCACGTCTGAACCGGATCGCAAACTTTGACGATCTCGATCCGCTCGCGGCCCAACCCGATGTCACTGTAGAAATCATTGACGCCGGACGCCCCCTGCCCGGCGACGCCGATCTCGTGCTGATCCCTGGTTCCAAATCGACGATCGCCGATCTTGCGCATTTTCGCGCCCAAGGGTGGGACACCGACCTGCTGGCCCATGTGCGGCGTGGCGGACATGTTTTGGGCATCTGTGGCGGCTATCAAATGCTTGGCCGTGAGATCGCGGATCCGGACGGTATTGAGGGGCCCGCCACCCGTGTGCGCGGGCTTGGTTTGTTGGATGTGACGACCACGATGTCGGCGCACAAGCGATTGAACCTCAGCACTGCGACCTATGATGCGACGGGCGACACGGTGTCGGGGTACGAAATCCACATTGGCGAAACGGTCGGGCCGGACCGCGACAACGGCTGGCTGACACTGGATGGGCGCCGCGAAGGGGCGGCCAGTGGCAATGGACGGGTAAAGGGCTGCTACCTGCACGGGCTGTTCGCCTCAGACGGTTTTCGTGCGTCTTATATGGCGGGTATCGGTGCACCGGTCCAATCGCTCAACTACGATGCGGGCGTGGATGCGACGCTTGATGCATTGGCGCTTCATCTCGAGACGCATTTGGATGTAGCGGCCATTTTGGGATTGGCCGAAACCGTCCCCTAGTCAGCGTGACTGTCAATTATTTCGGTATTTACGTCCGCTTTGCTCTAGTCGAACTCTTTGCTCGACAGGATGCGATAAATCTCACGCCGGACCAGTTTGCGCACGTTGCGGGTGATCCGCTCACCAAGTGGTCCGGTCAATTCTTCACGTACAACGTCTGAAACAAGCGTGCGCAGCGCATCTTCGTCCAGCGATACATTGCCAACGTCCAGCAATCCGTCCAAATCATCATCGCCGAAACCGTCATCGCTGTAGTCGTCGTCATCACCATAGTCGTCACCGTTCTGTTCGCCAGCATCCGCGTGATCGTCTTTCGCCGGCTCGACGGCAGCTTCGCGGTGTTCAAACGAAACCGAGGAGTCGTCAATCTCCGCTTCAACATCGGCAACTGCGTGTTCTGCCTGTTCAGCGTCGTTCACACCTTCAAAGCTGCGCACAAAAGAACCGGGCCAAGCGATGGTTTTACCCATCACTTCGTCTTCGACTTCGCTGCCGTCCGGTTCAAAGTCCTGCACATCATTGGTGACTGCAGCTTCGAGTTCGGCAATCGATGCAATCAACTTGGACCGGTCCGACGATTGTTTGGCAGTTATAATGCTTTCAGCTTCGGCGACGTCCGCTTGCGGTGGGACAGCGGCAAGGCCCGCTTTGCGCGCCGCGTTGACGGAGTCCCAGACCATATCTTTCAGCAAGGCGTCATCTGTTTGGGACGTATCATCATGCGTGCCTTCAAGATCGGTGCGGTCTGTTTCCGGGCCATCAGTTGGCTGAACGTGATCGGCGGCAGATTCAGCTGCGCTATCTTCAGTTTCACCATCGTGCTCAGCCGCGTCAGGTTGATGCATATCTGGTTCGGCACTGTCTTCTTCGACCCAACCGGTATCGTCATCGCCATCGTCGTCTTGTGCGTCGTCATCTTCTTGTGCGCCAGTGGCCACGTCGTGTGTGGCGTCGTTGTCAACGACCATAAACGCAGGAGTCAGCACGAATTTATCAGGCTTCGATTCGCCCGCTTCGGCGGCATCCTCAGGCAGATTTTTCGCTGGCGTTTCTTTCGCCACAACAGGGGCAGGATCACGCGTGCGCGCCTTCTCTCCATCGCTCACAAGCCTACGGATGGACGACAGTACGTCCTCGATTTCAACATTTGTTACTGGATTGGACATTTTTTATCCTGCTTAAGCCTCAAGCCCATACTTTAACCTGCCATGTGATTCCAAACAACCGATAGTCGGGATTTGATCTATTCTCCGATAGAGCGCAAAACGCGGTCAAGCGCTTGGCCCTGCTGTGAGTAGGTCGCAGGGGCTTCACGCACGAGATTATAGTACGCGGCAGGATCATAACTTTGCACACCAAGGTTCAGATGATCCGCCGTCAGCAGACCCATCGACGCCAAAACACGGTAGCTTGCGACGACTTCATCGGCCTGCGCGGAAATCGTGTTGGCCTGCGCGTCGAGCAATTCTTGTTCCGCGTTCAACACATCCAATGTTGTGCGCGCGCCCAATGTTGCCTCTTCACGGACACCACGGAAGGCTGTGCGCGCGGCGAGGACCTGCAGGCTGGACGCCTCACTGGTGGCACGGGCAACGCGAAGAACCGCATAGGCATTGCCGACGTTCTGGTTCACACCTTGGCTGGTGATCAAAAGCGTGGAGCGTGATGCATCGCGGCGCGCTTGCGCTTGACGGATGACCGATTGCAACTGGCCACCCTGATAGATCGTGCCGCCGTAGGTCAGGCCCAAACTTTGGGTGCTGTCGCCCGTATCCGTGAAACCAATTGTTCCGCTCAGGTTCAATCTGGGGTTCAATGCGGCTTCGGCGCGGCGGATGTTCAGCTCAGCAGCAGAGACACCATGTTGGGCGCCAATTATATCGGGATGGCGGCGCACAGCAAAGGCGCGCGCCTCTTCGATATTTTGTTGCACGGTCGCAGGCGTAACAACATCCAGACGACCCGGTGCGCGGCCCACAGCAGCGAGGAATTCTTCGTTTGCCTGTACAAGCGCACCTTCCGCCGCGGCCAATTGGCTTTGCGCCGCAGCACGGCGCGCCTCTGCCAAGGCCACGTCGGTGCGCGTGACTTCACCCACTTCAAAGCGATCTTCTGCAGCGCGCAGTTCCTGGGTAATGACGCCAACGTTGCTGCGCCGCAGGGCAAGAAATTCAGACTGACGTCGCACATTCATAAAGGCATCAACCGCACGAAACAGCACGTCCTGTTCGACTTGGACCAGACCCTCGCGAGTTTGCAACACAAGCTCCTTCTGGACTTCTGTCGCCAGCGCACTCGCGCCACCATCATGAAGAAGCAGGCTTGCTGTAACAGAAATCGAGGCACTTAAATCATCCGACAAACTACTGGACGATGCATCGGCAGAGGTTGCCGAATAAATCGCCTGCGCCTGCCATGTGACGACCGTGCGCAGGGCTGCCAAAGACTGCGCCACATCTTCATCCGCCGCACGCAGCAGCGCACGGTTTTGATCCAGCAGACCTGAGTTGTGGTATGCGTCGCGCAAGACATCAGCGAGCGAATCTGCGCGGGCCGGTGAGCCCAGAACCGTAAGCGCAATGCACATCGTGGCGAACAAACGGCTTAAAGTCGTGGTCATGGTCAGTTCCTTATCAAGTCAGGTTTCAAGCATTCGATCTGGCGCTCGCGGGAAACGGGTTGTCAGAACGTGAATTCGGCTTCTTTAGAAAATCCAGCCAGAACCGGGGCGCCAGCATTAAACGACATGCGCCAATTCATCGTGCCGTCAATCTTGCGACCAATGCGAACCACGCCCAAAGCGCCCTCGGCAAATATCGCAACTATGCGTCCGCCTTCTTTAATTTGTGCCAGCAAGTTTGCGGGAATGTGTTCAACTGCGCCTTGCAGCATAATGACATCATAAGGGCCGTTCTTGGCCGCACCGTCTGCCAGCGCGCCTTCAAATACGGCGGCGTTATCAACCCCGTGATCGGACAGGTTCTGCTGTGCATCTTGCGCAAGGCCGGGCTCATCTTCTACCGCAACGACAAAATCGGCCAATTGCGCAAGAACTGCGGTCGAATAGCCAAGCCCGCATCCAAGATCGAGCACGACATCGCTGGGCTGCACATCAGCTGCCTCAAGCATTTTGGCCAATGTGCGGGCCTCAAGCAGCACACGACCTCCACCAATGTCGATATTTTCGCCGACATAGGCTGCTTCGCGTTTGGCGTCCGGAACATAATCCTCACGCGCAATGCTGAGCAATGCATCAATGATGGGGAATTTGGTCACGTCGGATGGGCGCACTTGCGTGTCGACCATCGTCGTTCTTCGGGTATGATAGTCAGCCACTTGCTAAACTCTTTCGTTCAGAATCTACCCGTCTTAGATGCCACAGCGCCCGCCGTCCCGCAACGGCCCATTGCCCCTGCCATTGCCGCGGCGCAAGCAATGCATTTGGGCAACACGCAAACATCCTATTGAACCACCGCGCATTCGTCGCTAGAGCACGTTCAAACCACAGGCGGCGAGTTGGCGGAGTGGTTACGCAGCGGATTGCAAATCCGTGTACAGGAGTTCGATTCTCCTACTCGCCTCCACATAAAATCAATTACTCTACTTAAAAGGCCCACTGCGCGAGCGGGCTATTTTAAATGTCATTTTACAATTGATGTTCGTTTCTCGTTCTCAATACCTCTACGCTCTCACCCATATGTCGAGGTGAGTGCGGGGAAAATTGTGCCAGCCCGAGTATGGCACGCGGTTACGTACAACTGAGAACTTCTCCTCAAAACCAACGAGACTGCCATTATCACGTACCAAAACAGCCCTCCAGATACTGCTCACGAGAACGACTTCAACTTTTGGTGCCCGGTTGCACTTACGAGTCATCATCCAATGCTTGCCGAAGTGGGTATCTAATACGTCCTAAGACTGTGTGTCTTTTCGGCCCTAACCGGACACTACCACCCCTCAATTCTGATCTCTTCTAAGCCTTTCTGCGATGGTAGGGCTTCAAGGTATTCATGGCGACTGCATGCGACTTCGACACAAAACCCAAGGGACCCTTCAGGGGTAGGGTATCTCTTTTGTTTTTTCGGTCGGGTACCGTGGACGGAGTTGGAGCAGGCAACAACCCACCTGAAAGCCCTCAATTCAGCGAAAAAATGCGCAGCAGATTTGGACTAATCATAGATGCTACCACTTGCGGTCAGTTGAACTTTGCGTTCACAACTCCATTGATCGCTCTGCGCCATTGTTGCCCAATATGGTCAGGTGTGAGCTCGGTTACGAAGCGTTGTCCTAGCGCGATTTGGTCTTGCATGGCTGGGCTTCTACTTTCCACAGCCGCCATTGTGTGCCGCAGCGCCAAAGCTAGGCTTTCGACGCTCTTATCCTCAGCAATGATCCCGCGTCCATCAGAAAGGAGAAACCTTGAGCCAGGATGATCGCGAGCCACCACGGGGCAGCCTCAGCGGCTTGCGCTTGGCAACAGTTTTTTCTGGAACACCAAGGACGGACGGGTTGTGGCCGTCGCATGCCCCATAGCGCCAAATGCTCCCATGTCGGGTTGTCCAGCCTTATCGATTGTCTTGGATATGATTTCGCCAACGCGGCAACGACAAACACGCACTGCCATAATTATGGTTTTATGCCTAAGTTCAATCTAGGTATTGAAGGATCGCTTTCAATGCCGCGTCCGTCGCACCGGTGCCCTCTTTCAACACTGTGGTCGCGGCCGTGACCATGTCTCTGTGCGCGGCGTCGTTTAGGTTCACGGCATCCCCCAGCGTCATCGCATCGTGCACCGTTTTCGCGCCGCCCACCTGATCCAGTTCGTCGTAGATACCAGCAAAATTAGCCACGTTTGGACCATGCAGAATTGCAGATCCCAATTGCGCCGCCTCGTATGGATTGTGCCCCCCTACTGGCGCCAACGATCCGCCAACAAACGAAACCGACGCCAACCGGTACCAAAGCCCAAGTTCGCCCATAGTATCGGCGATATAGACGCGCGTATCTTGCGCAATCGTATCGCCAGAACTGCGCCGCGCGGTCTTGAAACCCGCAGACCGGCAAAGGTCGGCAATCGCCCCAGCCCGATCAGAATGTCTTGGCACGAGAATAAGCAGACCTGCATACGATTGATGTGCGGCGAGCACGATGCCTTCCTCGCCCGAATGGGTCGATGCTGCGCACCAAACAGGCCTATCGCCAATCGCCGCGCGCAGACGGATCAGTTCTTTTTCGTCGCAGTCCAACGGTGGGCGATCTTTCTTGAGGGACCCCGTCAACACGACCTTAGGACCCGAAACACCAATCGCTGACAGTGCGTCAGATGTCGCCGTTTCTTGCACATTAATCATATCGAGGGTCGACAAAACCGCACGCGCCGAGCCCGAAAACCGCGCCCAGCGACGGGCGGTTCGGCGTGACACGCGAGCGTTCAGGTAAAGCCTTGGAATGGCGCGCGCGCCGGCCTCTCGCAGCATTCTTGGCCACAATTCGCTCTCGATCCAGATCGCGACGTCGGGCTGCCAATGTTGCAAAAACGCACGACTGGCCTTGACCGTATCGTAGGGCGCCATTTGGTGAACGACCCTTGGCGGTAGCGTATCGGCAAGCAGCGCGGCAGACGTGCGGGTGGTCGATGTGATCAGCACATTAACGTCTTTGCGGGCCTCAAGAAGGGCCAAAACCAGCGGCAGGATCGATTGCGTTTCACCAACACTGGCCGCGTGAAACCACACCAGCGGCCCGTTTGGTCTGGGCCGATCTGCGATGCCCCAACGCTCAGCCATACGCGCAGGGTCTTCTTTGCCAGCTTTCAACGCTTTGCGCTGAATCCGCGAAAACACCGGCGCTGTCACATGGCTTAGCGCCAAATACATGGAGTGGAGTAAGGAAATCGAGGGACCTCGCCAGCGTTTAATCGGTGATACGTAAGCAGACGTATAATTTCAGTCAACCGCGCCATGCTGGCAGTCGCGTGCTGGCGGTGTCACAATCGCCAGCTTTATTTAGCTTTCGCCTTTGGAGAACCCGTGGCTTTGGTGCGATCTTTCCAGCGTCGATGGGTCCAAAGCCATTGTTCCGGATGCGCACGCACCTGCGCCTCAAGACTGTCATTCAGCGTTTGGGTCATTGTCGCAGCGTCGCTTGCAGGAACCTGCGCTTCAACCTCGATGACATAGCTCAGGCCGTCAGGTTGACGGATCCCATAAACCGGAAACAACAAAGCCTCGTATTTTAGCGCCATCTGCCCTGCCGAAATCGCCGTGAAGGCCGGTTGGTCAAAGAATGTCAGACGCTCGCCGCGGTTCATGTGCTGATCAATCAACAACGCCATCAATCCGCCGCCCTGAAGATGCCGGATCATCCCCGCAAACCCCTGACGGCCCCGCGAAAACAGCTTGCCGCCAACAGCGGAAATGGCGGCGATGTAGCGCGCATGTATCAGCTTGTTATTTAACGGGCGATACAATCCGGCAACATCGCCGCCGTGCTGGATCGCCGCAGACCGGAACACATCGTAATTTCCGAAATGCCCCGACACACAAATCACGGCCTTTCCGTCAGCCATCGCAGCCTTCAAAGCCTCCGCCCCCGCGCCGGTAAACGGCGTATTCGCAACGATGCTCTGCATGTCTTTGGGTGAAAAAAGTTCTATGAACAGGCGGCCCAAATTATCGGGCACAGTGCGCAAGAGTTCACGTCGTTTGGCCGCGGGCAGGTCTGGCATAGCATGGTCGAGGTTGTCCCCGATCCTGCGTCGCCATCCTAATATCGGTGCCAAGACCCATGTCGCAAGCCACCCCGCCAACGGCACCCGCCACCGATGTGGCAATACCCCCAACGCCGCCAATAAGGCCGTTACAAAAACGTATTGAATGCGGTCTTTCAGGAGTCCTACCTCGATCACTCGCCTTCAAAGTGCGAAGACTTATCTTACCTAACGATCGCTGTGTACGCGCAGCCACGCGCGGCGAAAAGAGATTATTGTCATCACCAGCCCTGTTCACTATGTCGTCACAAACTATTAGCGGATCACGAGGCACCATGTTGGGCAG
Source organism: Octadecabacter sp. (assembly GCA_017886375.1). Lineage (GTDB taxonomy): Bacteria > Pseudomonadota > Alphaproteobacteria > Rhodobacterales > Rhodobacteraceae > Octadecabacter. The sequence goes on along the minus strand of JAGGNB010000220.1, from coordinate 1,517 downwards.
ATTGAGCAGTCGGTTAAAAGATCGCTTTGACGCGACCAAAGCATCCTTTCGCACGGACCTGTCCACACCCGAGAACCGACGCCGAGCGGTGATTTATGAACGCTGGTTTGATCACGGGTTCTTGCGGCGGTACTGGACCAATATGTTTGAAATTGCGCCAGGTGTCTGGCGCTCGAACCATCCAACAGCCGCAAGGTTTACGGCACTTGCACAACAAGGCATTCAAACCATCATAACCTTGCGTGGCAACCGCACCACACCTTGGGCATTGTTGGAAAACGAAGCCTGCACGCGGCTCGGACTTCGCCTTGAAACTGTGGCGTTAAGATCGCAACGCGCGCCAAGTCGCCACGACTTACAGACCCTTATTGATCTGTTTCGCAGCGTTGAAAAACCAGTTTTGTTCCACTGTAAATCCGGCGCCGACCGCACCGGCCTTGCCAGCGTTATTTACCTTTTGGTGATCGAAAAACAGCCCCTCGCCCAAGCCCGCAAAATGTTGTCATGGCGCTATGTCCATCTGAGTTGGACCAAAGCCGGGGTTTTGGACATGCTACTGGATGATTTCGCGGCGTCATCCTATTCCGATTTCGAAGACTGGCTGGAACACGATTATGACGCCGCCAGATTACAGGCAAAGTTTGAAGCGTAAGGTCGATAGCATGCTGCCCTACCCTTTTATTGGCCAATTTGGACAATCCACTCCTTGGCGAATTCGGGGCAGAAAGCAGATGCTTGGCACGGCCACCCTCGTGTTTCGCCAACAGACGACCTATGATGGGCAACCGAGAACGCGAATTCGCTTTGCGTTTCCGATATGGTATATTTCTGCAGCTGGGAGAGCATAGGTTTTGGAACTTCTCAGACATTTAAAGACACTCCGGCATCGCCGTTGCGACACAATAATTCTGAATTTTCTTGGTGGTCGGGTGCCTACGGGGGACGAGAACGTGCCAAAGTCCGCCTCTTCGGCTTTGTTCAAGGGTACCTATGATAAATATGGGTGTGATTTGGTTAACAATGATGTGATTGTTGGTCTTCTTGAAGGTTTCAGCGCCCAAGGATCCACGCCAGAAAAGCAGCAATGCAAAACCTATCGGTTTGCTCCATGACGTGGCCAAGCTACCTGATCAATCTGGCGGACAATACCGCGCGGTTGGAAAATTCAAATGCGCAGTTTATGGCGCAGGCGATCCCGTTTGAGCGTATCAACGCCGTGAACGGGTGGGCGCTAACCCCCAGCGAAATCACCCAAAATTACGATGTTGCGGCCAATAAGACCCATGCCAAAGCGCCTTTGGTCGCGTCCGAGGTTGGCTGCTACCTTAGCCACATCGCCGCTTGGAAACGCATCGCCAACGGCGTCGCTGCGGGCGGATTTGTTTTTGAGGATGACTTTCTGGCGGATGATACGCTGGGCGCGACGCTTGCCGACCTGACCGTCACGCAAAGCGATTGGGATATGGTCAAACTGTTCTCGTTTAATCAATCGCCCAAGCTGATCTTTGAGACGACAC
>JAGGNB010000079.1 GCA_017886375.1 Octadecabacter sp. | reverse complement strand
CGGATTTACACCTTGGTGCCCATCGAAGGCACCTCCCTTACAGTCATCGGCGTTTGGCGGGTAGATGACGGGCTGGCCCCGCAATTGAGCGCCTATATCACGCCTGCAGTGTTGCCCTTGCTTATCTGGATCGCAAGCCGCGCGGTGGCCATGCTGTTGGTCTATAAATTGGTCCTGCGCCACACCATCGGACTGCGTGAAAACATGGCCGCGATTGCCAGCAACCGACAGATGGACACGACACGGGCTTCGTCCTCGATGCCCAATGAGCTGCAATCGCTGGCGGAAAATTTTGATCGTATGACCAATATCGTTGTTCGTGATGAGGTAGCGTTGGAAGACTCTCTGCGCGAAAAGATTGTTCTTAAGAAAGAGGTCCACCACCGCGTTAAAAACAACCTGCAACTGATCTCATCGATCATGAATATGAAGATCAGATTAGCAAAAAATGAAGAAACCCGAACAGTCCTCTCTCGTCTGCAAGACCGCGTTCGAAAACTCGAAACAATCCACCGAGATCTATATCAGTCGCAGCTTGGCGGCTTGGTAGATGTTCACACATTGATGACCGAGGTCATTGAAATGTCGTTAGAAGTCGGCGAAGGGGGTGACAATCCAGTGATCGTCGACATCGATATCGACCGAGTCTTGCTGTATCCCGATCAAGCTGTACCGTTGTCATCGCTAACGGCGGAAGGCATCACAAACGCTATGCAATTCATAGGAGCGCCGATTGGTCAGTCGCCAATCATCCAAGTCACGCTGAGACAGACTGGCAGCGCCTGTGTTTTGACGATCACCAATTCAATCGGCAGCGACAATGTTGCCAAAGAAACGGGACTGGGTGCGCAACTTATCAATGCGTTCGCAATCCAGCTTGGTGGAATGATCGAGTTGGAAAAGTCGGCCGACAGCTACACTCTGTCCCTGCGTTCTGAAGTTTCAGAATTTATGCCGAATGGCCGTGACTTCTAAATCTGGTCGGGGGTGTGTTTACAGAGACAATCGCCGCGTGAATCGAGAGGTCTGCAAACGGAAAAGTGGGCGTGCAGCTTTCACTGACACGCCCGATACTCGTTACATACTCGCGGTGCGGGGCCGTTTGCTAGCTGACATTTAGCTGGCATTTGAACCCGCAAAAACCTAAACAACACCAATATCTTGTCATTGCTGTTCGTAGATCGACCAAAGCGGTTTGACACCTGATGTGCAAAAATAACCAAGAGTAGACACATTAAACGTACCAAGTTGATCATTCCAACAGTGCCAGGTTCCTTAACTTCATCTCCGCTCTTAGTGTTTCATACTGACCAACACAGTTGACTGAATATGGTTCCCAAGAATATTCACTTTATTCGCGGGGCGTAGTTTCTAAATCCTTAAATACTAAAAGTATTAATATTTAACTAACCGCATCCTTAAACGACCCGTTTTCAGGCGAAATTTTGCCAGAAGCACGGCTGACTCGTGGATGTTGGGGCCAAGCCTGAGGCTAGGGTAAGTCCACCACCTACATTGGACGCGCCCCAAATAGCCCACAGCATCGCGCGACCCAAAGATGGAACCTTCTCCCCTGCTCGCGTTTCTTAGCAACAACCGGTCGCATGGCAGTCCAATGACAGAACCCAAAAATGAGTTTCTCGGGCAGTATGTAAATCATGAAGGAATGATCATGAATTGTGATCACAACAAAGCAAGTTGGAAAGAAACCACAGAAAACACCCAAGCCATGTCAAGTGGGTCGCCAAACGCCGACGCCGCCCAAGTAGACGGTGACCGCAAAGCACCGGAAGGCAAAATTCAAGCTAATATAGCGAGGACAAGAAAGACGTTGGTGACGTCGTAGTGACGGTTTAAGATAAATTATTGATTTTACGCAGATCGCGTCGGGCGAAGTGCCCGCAACTTTTATCTTATGGGCCAGCAATAGCCGAACCCGCGTTACTGGCTTTCATTTTGGCGCAACCTGACTATCCTGAACAGCAACATGCATATAAACAGACGCCATTTTCTTGTTACCTGCGCCACGATGAGCATCGCAGCCTGTGCGGGCAATGCCCCAACAGCGCAGCCGATCAGCGCCGCAGGCTTGCCCGTTGACCTGCGCCCTGTGCAAAACCCCGACTTCACGGGTTGGGTTGCGCGGTTCAAACCACGGGCGGCGTCGGCAGGCATTTCATCGACAACTTTGGACGCCGCATTCGCGGACGCGGGCTACCTTCCTGGCGTCGTCACCCGCGACGGCAACCAGATACAGACCCGACGAACGCTGGAAGAGTATCTGTCCATCGCAGCGTCGGATGAACGCATCCAAAAGGGCCGCGCAGCGTTTTCGCGCCACGCAGCCACGCTCACCGCCATTCAAACCCGCTACGGCGTTGATGCGCATATTGTTGCGGCAATCTGGGGTATGGAAAGCCAGTTCGGCGAAAAACGCGGCCAAATTCCGGTTGTCTCATCGACAGCGACACTGGCCTTTGACGGGCGGCGCGGCGATTTCTACGAAAGCCAATTGATGGCCGCCCTGCGCATCTTGCAGCGCGGCGACACCACGCCTGCGCAATTGACTGGAAGCTGGGCGGGTGCCATGGGCCACACCCAGTTCATCCCGACGTCCTATCAGGCCTTCGCTGTAGATTTCACTGGCGACGGGCGACGCGATATCTGGGGCGATGACCCTGCCGACGCGCTGGCTTCCACCGCGAGCTATTTGGCCCGAAACGGTTGGCGAACAGGACTGAAATGGGGCGCTGAAGCTGGAACCGGCGGACCATCAGGGCGCACGATCCAACCGCAAGCGGGCGGTGTGCAATTCACGGTGACGCGCAATTTTGATGTCCTGAAGACCTATAACAATTCCGACCTTTATGCGCTTGGTGTTGGATATTTGGCCGACCGCATTGCGGGTGCGGGTCCGTTGCAAGGCAGCTTTCCACCTGACGCCAACGGGTTGACCCGCACAGACCGGCTAAGCCTGCAACGCAACCTTGCGGCGCGGGGGTATGATATCGGAACAATCGATGGCGTTTTTGGTGCCAAGACAGAAGCGGCAATTCGCGACTTTCAGCAACGACAAGGGCTGGCGGTGACCGGAATTGCAACGGCTGACGTGGTTGCAGCCCTGCGCTGAAGCGCGTCATGTGTGGCAAAGACTGCGACCCAACGGCAAACATTCATGACATTGAGTCAGGCAACGCATAGGTTCTACGGATTAGACCCGTCTGGAATGCACCCCATGTCCGCAACGACCCTTCTGCAAATCATGTTTGGCGCCTATGTCGTCTTTGTCTCGATCTTTCTGATTTCCGAAAACCGCGCACCAAAATCGTCTTTTGCTTGGATGCTCTTGTTCATCGTTTTGCCGGGCTTGGGCTTGCTCATCTATTTATTTGTCGGTCGCGGCTACAAAGCCTTTGTGCGCAAGTTTCAGGGCAAAGAGCAGGATGCGCCCGCGGCGATCCATGGCTTGCTGCAAGACGTCAACGATCAACATGACGCGGCACTCGCCCAATTGAACGTCGAAAATCCGATGGCCGCACGGGTTGCGACGCTGGTCCATTCCAACGCCAACTCAAAAATTACCACATCCAACCGGATCATGGTTCTTCAGGATGCAACGCAAACCTATCCGGCCCTTATTGCGGCGATGGAACAGGCCACGTCGTCGATCCACCTGAGCTATTATATCTGGAACGGCGACACATTCGGGGCCCGCCTACTTGCTGTTTTGGCCAAGAAAGTGTCGCAAGGAGTAGCCGTACGTATCCTGTACGATCCTGTTGGCAGCTTTTCGGGCCTCGGCTGGCGATATCTGCGCAAAGCACGCGCCGCGGGCATTGAGATACGCCCGTTTTCCGCGCTGTGGCGTGTGCACACAATATCCTATCGCAATCACCGCAAGATCGCAGTGATTGATGGCGCCGTTGGTTTTACCGGCGGTCTGAACATCGGGAACGAACACCTTGATCCACCATTGGGTTTTGCGCGTTGGCGCGACACACATATTCGGCTGACCGGCAGCGCTGTGTGGTCTTTGCAGTCCGTGTTCTTGATTGATTGGGCCAACGCAACCGACGAGATCCTTGATCCGGCCTGCCTTTTTCCCGCGGTCACGCAAGAAGACCACGCGGCCAACTTGGCCGTCCAGATTTGCCTGTCCGGCCCGGACACCGAATACGCCGCGATCCGCCAACTTTATTTTGAGCTTATCGTTTCTGCCAAGTCACAGGTCTTGATCCAATCGCCGTTCTTCATTCTGGATGAGACATTGGCGGAGGCGCTGAAACTTAAGGCGCTGTCGGGCGTCGATGTGCAGGTGATGATTTCACCCAAAGGTCCGGGACAATTTTTGCCGTATTGGGCCGCGAATACCTATGCCATCGACGTGGCGCGTGCGGGGGTGAAAGTGCACCATTATTCCGCAGGGTATCTGCACGCCAAAACGGTCTGCGTCGACGGCGAAGTCAGTTCCATCGGGTCCGCAAACTGGGATATCCGGTCGTTCAGCATCAACTACGAACTCACAGCCGTCATCTATGACAAAGACGTATCCCAGCAACTGGTGGCGGCATTCCAAAACGACCTTGGCGATTGTGTGGCTTTTGACTTGACCCAGTATCAGCGCCGCGGCCGATTGCTGCGGTTTCGCGACAGTCTGGCGCGGCTCGCGTCGCCGCTGCTTTAGACAAACCTGAATGTCGCCGAGACCGGGAAATGATCTGATGCCTGTCGCGCCAGCGGCGTGTCGTGGACCTGCGCACTTTTTAACTGCAGCGCATCGTTGTGAAAAATCCGGTCAAACCGGATCATCGGCCAACGTGTTGGAAAGCTGGGACCGAGAGCCGCCTCGCTGAGGCGGGCAAAGATCGGTGCAAGGCTTGGTGGGGATTTACCAGCCGCGTTTAGATCCCCCGCCAGCACGGTGGGTTGCGACGGGTCGATGTAGATCGCCAAGTCCTGTGCCTGACGCGTGCGGTGACGTGGCACAAGCCCAAGGTGGGCGTGTATCAGATTAAGCTTTCGCGCACCTATTTCCAACTGTGCGGCAACAGCGCCGCGCGGTTCCAGACCCGACAGGGGTATCGGGTGCACTGATGTCACGTGAACGGTTTTGCGCACCAGCAGCATGTTCCCATGCCAGCCCAGCCCCGGATGGTCAGGGGCCACGTCAATGACAGTAAGCCCCGTGCGGTCAAACAACTCGGTCGCCGAAAAGATGGCACGCCTACCCTTAAACCTGAAATCTGCTTCTTGCAGGATCACAATATCTGCCGCCGTTGCGTTCAGAACATCAACGATCCGTCTCGGATTTCGTTTGCCATCCCGCCCGATGGCTTTGCGGATATTGTAACTGGTCAGTGTGAACGCTTTGTCAGGCATGGGTGACCCATAACAAGTCTGGCGCAACAACATAGGGGTAAACGCCCCCCTGCCCGATAAGCATGGCCAAAGCTTGATTTCCAACCGACGGTTTCGCTACTCCACGGCACTTCCGAACACCGCAATAGCCAAACCCAAGACACCCAAAACCGCGAAAGCGGCGGCTTTGCCCGTTCCGCCGTGTCCTGACCATGCTCCCTTGGCCGCAATCATCGCCTGCACTGCATAATAAAGCGCAAAGGCGCGGGACGCGTAGCTGATGATCTCAAACACACTCATCGCCCATGTCAGCATCAAACCAACTGCGACCAGCACGACGTAACCAGCCCGCTGCGTTATGCGCCCGTGGGTCAGTTCAGCGATCAGCCCACCCGAGCCACCCGTATCCGCCACCGCCGCACTGAACTGCGCACTGATTGCCGCCACAATAAGAAGCAGCGGCAGGATGGGCGCGACGACAGCCATCAAATCAATGATTGCCGTTTCGCTAAGGTCCAGTTTGGCGGCGTCAAATGCGAAGGTCAGCAACAGAATGTAGACCAGATAGATCGTTGTCGAAATCCACTGCGCGACCTTCATGGATCGAATTCTAACCGCTGGAGTATATTCATCGCCAAGATATCGAGACGTCTCAAACCCCTGCACGGTGACCAGAAGACCCGCAACCAAGGCGATTGCTTGCCATCCACCGACCTGTAGCGGGTTCACCACCAGCGCACCGCTGCCAGCCCTTTGCGCAAAAAACCATACGAGCCCGAACAGCAGCCCCGCAATGATTGCAAGCTTCACACCGACGGTGACCTGTTCCATGCGTTCAAGCGCGTGAAACCCCATGGTCCAGCCGACGACAAGAACCAGCGCGAAGACCCCGCTGGTGACCAGCTTTGCATAGAAGGCATCGTTTAGTGGGGTCATACTGACGGCAAATGCCCCCAGAAGGTTCAGGTAATAGGCAACCGATATAATATACGCAAATGCCAAGGCCCAGGACGCCATTGTCTCCAGCCGGTTTTCGGCTTTGCTGCGCACGGTCGCGCGGTCCGCAAGGCGTGCGATATTGAACCGGATCGCCGCGCCAAAGACATAAGCTACAAGACACAACGCGGTCATGACCAAGGGGGCGTATTTGCCGAAGGACGTCATCAGGATCGGCCCAAGCACCAGAAAACCGCTGCCAATGATTGATGCCAAAGGCGTGATCGCTGCACGCCAAAGGGTGGCATTGGCCAATCTGGGGTGCAGCAAAAGCCCGCCAACCGCAGCCGCGACCGCAAGGATGAATATGTTCAGCATAGGCCCCCATAACGGGGCAAGGCGGTGAGGCATACAGCGTTTTGGGCTCGGACGTGAAGGAATGCCGGATGGCATTAGGGTGGTTTGTCTTTGATCCGCCAAACCACAAGAAAAGATGCGCCGAGATCATTGCGAACTCGCGCCGTGTTGATCGACGGCTGGAACAGGCAGGTTTTGGATTTGGCGAACCATCTAAACCCGCAATCAATGTCTGCTTAGGGGGTGGTTAGAGCGCCCACCGATAGCCAACAAGATCTTCACTGACATCCCAAAGCCTATTGGCTGTATCTTGGTTCAAAATATAGGACGCAACTTTCGCGTCGCCGACGGGCCCGCGCGCTCCGCCCATTTTTTGCGGACCGTAATAACCACCGCGTTTCGCTTCCAAGCCGGCGGCTGCCAAAACGGTCGGCAGCGCACCTGCGGGTGGGGATTGTGCCAGCAAGGGGTTTGTAATCTTATAGAGAAAGTTGAAAAAACCAGTCGGTCCAGTGCTTTGCAAGTTGGTGTTCGTGTAACCGGGGTGGCAGGCGATACTGATGGCTGTTCGCCCTGACGCAAGCAACCGTCGATCCAGTTCAAGTGCGAACATCAGGTTCGCACCTTTACTTTGGGTGTAGGCGTCCATCGGGGAATATTTTGCCGCGCCCATCAAGTCATCAAAGCGGATCTCGCCGGAAAGGTGGGCAATGCTCGATAGGGTCACAACACGCCCCGCCGCGGCGTCGACTAAATCAATAAGCAACCCTGTTAGCAGAAAATGGCCTAAATGGTTGGTCCCGAACTGCATTTCGAAACCATCAGCTGTCTTCAGTTTCGGTGTCTGCATGATGCCGGCGTTGTTGATCAGGGCATCAATCTTGGAATACTTTTCGCGAATGTCTTTAGCGGCGGCACGGACCGATGACAGATCACTCAGATCCAGTTTCAAAACATCGACTTTACCGCGAACATATGTGCGAAGCTCGCGTGCGGCGGCTTGGGCTTTCTCGACAGATCGGCACGCCAACACAATGTCGCCGCCCGCTTTGCCAAGATGCTTGGCGGCCTCAAAACCGATCCCAGAATTGCCGCCAGTGATGACGTAGACCTTGCCTGTGAGGTCTGGAAGTTGATCCGCCGTCCAGTTCGTAAATCCACTGTCCATCAGCGTCTTGTTGGGGGTTTTGTTAGCCATTTCAATACTCTCTCTCGTTAAGACGACGTTGAAATAAATACGAGATTTGGTCAAGCAGTCGCGACACTCACTGGCCCGAATTTATGCGGCCTTAAGCCAACTCTCACTGAGCGACCAAAGCCGTTCAGCTGCGTCATCGTCACATGCGTGCGGGTCCACACCCATATAGCGCGCCATCGGGCTGCTTGGATCGGTTAAGGCTGCGATGTCGGCGTCTTCACAATATACGCCGGATTTGCCGACCAATTTCGGCGATGTCGCGGCCCATAGTGTTGTTGACGCCCCTTGTTCAGGGCTTTTGAAACCCGCCTTGGCCAATTCAGACGGTTCGCCGTCTTCACCTAACCATCCCATCGCAATCATTTCTTCTTTCGGCAGGTGGCGCTGAAGCGGCGTGAAAATACCCCCTGGATGAACTGAAAAGGCCAACCCGCCAAACGATTGCATGCGCCGCGATAACGCATTGGCGAACAGGGCGTTTGCCGTCTTCGCCTGACCATACGCACGCCACTTTTCGTATGGCGTGGTTTCAAAGTTGATGTCGTCCCACACAATATCAGACATTTTATGCGCGGTAGACGACAGTGCAACAACGCGCGCTTCTGGTGTTTTTTCAAGCACTGAAAACAGGCCCTGAGCGAGTGCGAAATGACCCATGTGACAAATGCCGAATTGGGATTCCCAACCGGGTCCGACCCGTGATTGCGGGCTTGCCATGACACCCGCATTGTTGATCAACAGATCAAGTTGAGGCAGCATTTCCTGCATGGAGGCTGCAAATTGCCTAACAGATGCCAAGTCTGCCAAATCCATCGGGACAGTTGTGATATCTCCAGACAAATCCGCGAGGGCTTCTTTCGCCTTCGCCTCAGAGCGGACCGGAACGATGACTTTTGCGCCTTTGCTGGCCAACGCGCGCACCGTCTCAAGGCCAATACCGCTGTAGCCGCCCGTTACGATGGCGACCTTCCCCACCAGATCGATGTTTTCCAAGACCTCTGACGCTGTGCTTTTTGCGTGAAATCCTGATTGAAGAGGTGTTTGATCCGAAATTGACATGGTCTCCCTTTCGATTTTCAGCGGCGTTGGGCTGGTTGGCCCGTGGCTTCATTGGGAATAGTATACCAACGATGGTCCAATTTTTGGAAGGCGGTTTCTGCGCACTCCTGACGTGATCCTCGGACTGAAAATGGCGAAATAGAGACCCCGCCAAAGGAAATCGAAGCGCGAATAGTCTATGACAAGTCCGGCCGTTTGTACAAAGCTAGCAGGCGGCCTGATCACCACGAAGTCGGCGGTGGTGTTCAGACGTTTAAGGATTCCAGAAACCCATGGGTTTCATCGATCAACCGTGTCCAGCTGTCTTCCTGCGGCAGTGGGACATGGTTTCTGCTGTCCAGTGACACGTATTTTGCGTTCGGGATTTCACTGGCGATAATCCGGCCTTGCTGACTGGGTTGCACCGCGTCGCAATTGGCGTGGATGACCAGCGTTGGGGCAGAAATCGACGGCAGAATATCTATGACGCTGAACCTATCGATGATCTGCCTGAGCCGTGCTGCGTTCGGAGGCGTTACTGTTTCGGTCTGCATTCTCACAAAGCTGTCCATCTGTTCAACCGTCGCATCCGGCATGAAAAGTGATGAAAATGCATTTACAAATGGGCTGTCGGCCTTACCCCAGCCCGCCTTGATGAGCCCCAAAACGATGTCTTCGTCGACGTCATCGGGCGATTTGGCGCGCAGTGCGCGCCCTTGTGCGTAGCCGCCATACAACACCAACCCGCTGACACGTTCGGGATATTGTTCTGCAAAACGGATCGCAACAGGAACGGCTTGGGACGCAGCGAAAATTGGAAATTTGTCCAGTTTGCTAGCGTCAGCGACGGCTTTCATATCGGCGACAAAAGCATCAAGATCGGCACCGTCGAGATCGCGGGACGAAAGACCGGTCCCTCTTTGATCGTAACGATACAAGGTATGCTTGCTCCCCAATGCCTCGAGCAAGGGTCGCCAGACAGAACTTTGCCAATCAAGCTCCAAATGCGAAAGCCAATGCCCAACCCGTACAAGCGGTGGCCCAGTTCCGCTTTTTGCAAATGCAATTTTGGTGTTGTGGGATGACTGCGCAAACCGAATGGTTTGGGTGCCAACCGGATCAAGTACACGCACTTGCGACGTTTCTTTTTGGTCTGTTGTTACGTCAGCGATCAGCTGAAAACCTAGCCCATGAATGGTCTTTATGATCGCCTGATCCTTGCCGTTATCCCCGACCGCTTTGCGTGCTGCGTTGATACGGGCGCTGATTGTCGCGTCCGAAACGTTAAGCCCATGCCATACAGTTTCAACCAGATCGTCTTTGGTCACCAACCGCCCCTGTTTGTGAACGAGCGCGCGCAGCAGTTCAAACACCTGCGGCTCAACGTGGACAGATTCTTTGTCCCGCAGAAATTCGTGCCTTTCAGCGTCGATCGAGCAATTGGCAAAGTGATAGATCATGGTCCATTGAACAGCCTTTACGCTCAAATACTCAAGATGTTTCCTTAAATGTCCCAGAAATTAAGGAAAAAACAGGAATTCCTTAAGGTTCTCTTCAAGCTTGAAGACACAACGGACGGTCTACTGGGGTCATAGCAACCAAAGGACAAAACCCATGCAACAGTTTGACCCCAAAGACATCAAACGCCGCCCAGACGGATCAATTGACACAGCCCACTACATGAAAATTGGCCGACAGATGCGCGCTGAACAAGCACACAAACTGATCAAAAGCGCCGTACCCAAGCGCAGGTCTTTCACCTTTTGGTTCTGGCCCTTTGCAACAGTCAGACCCTAGTCAAAATACAATATTTGATGACCAGCGCCAAGATTTGGCCACCCTCAAACGAACTTCGAAACCAGAGGCCAAAACGTCGTCTAACGGCAATCCTACAATCTCCGGGTATTATTAGCCCGCTTCGTAAAAGTGAGCTGCACAAGACAGCAACAGACTGCTATGCACCGCCAAAGCCAACCCGATCCGAGCGGAGCGCCAAGCATGACCCTCTTTACCCTTCTTGATTATGCCTCGGTGTTGGTCTTTGCGCTCACGGGTGCGCTCGTGGCCAGTCGGGCACAGCTCGATATTGTGGGATTTTGCTTTTTCGCCAGCCTCACGGCGGTGGGTGGCGGCACATTGCGGGACGTGTTGCTCGACCGAAATCCGGTATTTTGGATCGATAGACCGTCCTACCTCGGCGTGGCTTGCGGCGCGGCGCTGCTTGTCTTCGTTTCGGCGCATCTGTTTGAAAGCCGCTATAAAGTTCTGGTTTGGCTCGATGCCTTTGCCCTCGCGATTGCCGTCGCTGCGGGGTCGGGTGTGGCCCAGTCGCTTAACCATTCCGCGCCTGTGGTCTTGGTGATGGGCATCATCACCGGCAGTATGGGCGGGCTTATGCGCGATGTGGTCTCAAATGAGGTTCCGCTGGTGCTCAAACAGGGCGAACTTTACGTAACCTGCGCCTTTGCGGGGTCCGCCGCGACTGTCATCGCCAGTCATTTCGGTCTGACCCCCAGCCTTGTGGCCATTACGTGCGCCGCAGTCACGTTTACCCTGCGCGCAGGGTCCATGGCCTTCGGGTGGAGCCTGCCCGTCTACAAATCCCGCCCCCCAAGGGTCTGAACGGGACCTGCGCCGTCCAATCGCGCGCGTTCCAGCGTTTTGTTGCGACCCTCACGATGTGTGAGGATCGCAGCATCGAAATACGCGCCTTTTGGCTATGCGGCGTAGCCCAGTTTGGTCACATTTATTTCAAACGTTGGGTGCATTTGTGCGCCGACCACGGTGTCTTTGTGGTGTCGGTAGATTGAGCGCCAGTAGGGTTGAATAATCACGCCTTCATCCTGCATGATCATTTGCAGCTTGGCCATCACCTCACGTCGCTGATCCGCGTCGGCAATCGCCAATGCATCGGCCAACAGGCTATCGAATTCGGCGTTGGCGAAGCCTGATTCATTCCAAGGTTCGCCCGAACGGAACGCCAAGGCAAGCACCTGCACACCCAATGGCCGCTGCGCCCAGTCTGTTGTCGACAGGGGATACTTGGTCCAGTCATTCCAGAAGGTTGCACCGGGGATTATGGTCCGTTTTACGTTGAGACCCGCATCGCGCCACATCGCGGCCGCTGCGTCACTGGTGTTGCGGCGCCATGTGTCATCGATTGAAATCAGCTCATGTTCAAACGAGGCCATGCCCGCGTCTTCCATAAGTGCCGCCGCACCGGCAGGATCAAAGACCGGCGCGGGCAGTTCGGCGTATTCAGGATGGATCGGCGCGACCTGATGGTTCTCGGCCACAGTTCCGTTGCTCGAAAAACCCAATTCCAGAAGCACATTGTTGTCGACCGCCATTGCCAACGCGCGGCGCACGCGCACATCTGCGTATGGCATGATCCCGTCGACTTCGGCAGTTTGGTTCGGGCGGATCACAACCGTGTTTGCAGTGATGGCTTCGGATTTGGGCCACCCCACGCCGTCCAGAATTTCGATGAACTCACCAAGGGATTCATAGACCATGTCCACTTCATCCGACAACACCGCGGCGATGATGCTGGCCTGTTCGGTGCCGTAATCCAGATATTCGATCCGATCCAGATACGCACCCTCGCCCCACCAATCGTGATCTTCGTTCTTCACGAGGGCGGCAATAATACCGACCTCAAATTCAGCCGGCAGATACGGCCCTGTGCCGATCGGATTGTCCAAAGGATCGCCATTGAAGCTTTGATGCACAATCGCGGCGGGATAATCGGAAAAGCCCGCGATCAAGGTGATATCGGGCTGGCCCAATGTCAGGCGCACGGTTGTCGCGTCCACCACAGTGATGGATCCAATCCGCGCGACACCCGTATCGCTGTCCACCAAAGACGCCATGCGTGACGCCATCGAATTGCCTTCCACGGAGGTGTCACACCAGCGGGTAATGTTGAACGCGACGTCTTCAGCCGTAAATGCCTCACCGTTGTTCCAAGTCACGCCTTGGCGGATTGTCAGCATGTATTCGGTCGCGTCGCCGTTCACCTCCCAACTGTCCAACAACATCGGTGAGAAACTGCCATCAATCTGATATTCTACCAGATATTCTAAGTACCCACGGGTGAAATTGGACATCTGCGGCCAATCATAAGTGCGCGGATCCTTGAGAGCTTTTACCGTGGATTCAATCCGCAGCGTACCGCCAGTTTGCGCGTGGCCTGCGGCACTGGCGGGTTGCGTGAGACCAAGAAGGCCGTATGCGGCGGCTGTGGTCACGCCGAGCGATGTAGCGCGGGTCATAAATTCACGGCGCGACAACGTGCCTGACGCAACCTCGCCAGCATAGCTTTTCGCAGCGGGATGAATGTGTTTTGGAAAAATCATGGAAACCTCATAGGTTCGTGTGCAATATCAAAAGCGACCAGCACAATTGGGTTCGGCCGCTTTGACCGCGTGCATCGCGATCTCTGAACTTGGTGGGGGACATAGCCCGATTACCAAGCGATCAAGTAAGAATGGCCGCCATACAACCTTAAACCTTACCAAATAGATATCAAACGCCATGGCTAAAAACCAGATTAAGGGTTCTGATCGCAATGTCAAAAGTGGCACTAAAACGATCAATCGCTGACCCGAACCAACAAGTTCGAGACACGGCGCAAGTTGATGTCGATCAATACGGCGCGCTGCAAGGTCGGGTAGTAAGGACTTGTAATATTGGAGTGGTTTCAACGATAATAACCGGCATGGGAGCGCGACGTTTAACAACGAAAAGTCCCTGTCTGATCGCCAGTTGGACGCGGCTGACCGAAACGGCCTGACCTGAATTCTGCACCGTCCTGACCATGAAAGACCACGTCAATGTCTGACCAATCGACGTCAAAAACCGCTCTGCCACTGGATGACAACGGCACTGCCAAGCCAATTGAGCACGCAGCGCGCGGCAAGACGATTTTGTCGTACTGGTTTCTCGTTCCGTTGGTCTTTGTGACGCTGTTCTCGGGGGCTGTCATTGGTATGTATTTCCAACCACCCGGCCTGCGCGTGTTTTTCAATGTGACGGGTTTAGAACCCGGGGCCGGAACGCAAACGCCTATCGCACAAGCAATTGCGCAAGTTCAGACACAAGAACAGGTCGCAGTGCTGAGCGAAGGCGACGTCGTGGCACTGGGACGCATCATTCCGTTTGGCGACGTGTCGAGCGTCGCAACGCCGTCGGGCGCTGGTGACGCGCGTATTGCCGAAATTCGTGTTTCTGTCGGCGATGTCGTTGATGCTGGCGATACCCTCGCGGTGCTTGATAATCTGGCGCAACTCCAAAGCGTGGCTGCGTCAGCGGCTGCAAACGTGACCGTGCGCGAGGCCAACCTCGTGCAAACCCGCGCCGCCATCATCGCAAGCCGCGCTGAGGCGCAGGCGTCCCTTGAACGCGCGCAGGCAACAGCAATCGCGGCGCATGCAGAATTGGAACGCACGACGTCGCTGTTTGAACGCGGCGTGACGACGCGCGCAGCATTTGATCAAATCATAGCCCGCGCATCTGAGACCCAGCGCGACGAAGTGCGCGCCATTGCCACGCTTTCGCGCTATGAAACCGGATCACAAACCGTTCAGGCCGACATTGCGGTCGCTGAAGCCAATCTTGCAGCGGCACGCGTCGATTTGAACAGCGCTGAACTTGATCTGGAACGTGCCTATGTCCGTGCCCCCGAACACGGCACAGTGCTGGATATCAATGTCCGCGTCGGCGAAAGCCCCCCGAGCGGTGGGATGATTGATCTAGGCGACACATCGCGCATGACTGTTCAGGCGGAAGTCTATCAAACCCTGATCGGACGGGTCACGATTGGCGATCCCGTCATCGTTT
>JAGGNB010000140.1 GCA_017886375.1 Octadecabacter sp. | reverse complement strand
CCCCGCGGGATGGATGGCTCGCGCTTGCAGCGAAAGTCCGGTTTCCGCCCTTTGTGTAGAAATGTGCATGGCGCAGCATCTGTCACTGTCAGCCCTTGGTGTCGAATGACACGAACGGCCCTTAGCGGACCTTCGTACACAGCGCAGCGAACGGCAGCAAAGAGCCCATAATAACCGAAGTTCTGCAACGCGGCGAATGACGGCTAGCGGTCTCAAGTACATTGGTGCGGGCCGCTCACACAGCTGCTAAAAGCGCCCTCCCGATTTTCTCGACATGCGCATAATCTGTACCGCAACACCCACCGAAGACATTCATTTTTGGATGAGCGGTTCGGATATCAACGTACTGGCTCGCCAATTCTTCGGGGTCTCCCTCCTCGAGATGGCCCAACTGGCACAATGTACCATGATCCAAAGAGGAGGCGTTGGCCCGAAGTCCTCGAATACGGTCCGCCCAAGGCTCGCTGGCAAGTGCGGGACCAAAATCGACAGGGTGCGAGCAGTTGATCATGTAATAGGCAGGCGCGTTTGCGGTCGCAGCATCAACCGTTTCTATTGCCTCCCTCAACGTTTCGCCGCTGCGAAGTTTGCGATCTTTTTCAACCGTAAAGGAGATAACCGAAGGTAAACCTGCTTCCGCTGACGCCCTTGCGATGCCAATCGCCTCGTCTGTTGTGCTTAGGGTCAGCGCTGTGACGATATCGGCACCTGCCGCTTTGAACGTATCAATTTGTTCTCGGTGGTAGCTTTTGGCACTCTTGGCAGTTAAGTCTCGATTTGTTTTATACGCATCACCCTTCGGTCCGATACAGCCGCTGAGAACTGTGTTTTCCGCCGCCAAACCAGCCTCGGCAGCGCATTCACGGTAAAGCTCAAAGCATTTGTGGTTCATTTCGGCCAGTCCTTCGGTTGAATACCCAAGCAAGACACCCCAATCGCGGCTGGCGCGGTAGGTCAGACTGTCAAAAATGAATGGGGTTCCAAGCTTAACTGCGACTTTCGCAAAGGCAGTATAGTATTCCCGCAATGCCCGGGCTGACCGCTCATCATTCAGCAGATGAAATGCGCTGAATTCAGGAAGCTCGAAGCCACGTTTATACATAAGCCAGGTTTCCGTTCCGCCGTCGGTTAAGAAAATGTCGTCCGTTTGGTGCGGCAATCGAGGTGTTGGCTGGGACATGTTATGCTCCGTTCGGATGTATTGATGTGTGACTTTGGGGAGAAGGCACTCTGGTCTTAAGTCTCCGGCGCGATATTTTGATTGAAGCGAAACCGGTTTTGTGGATCGTATTTGGTCTTTATTTCAACAAGCCGGTCATAGTTGGGACCAAAGCTTGTTCGTGTCAGCGCCGCGTTGTCCTCACCATGCCCAGCAAAGTTAAGGTACGCACGCCCATGATGGCCAAAGCGTTCGGAATTGGACCAGCCTTCACGAGACCAAGCAATGTTTGCGTCATCGTCAGCGGGATCTGTCCAAACGCCATCCAGTGAATACATCCACCCCATGGATCGGTCGCCGAACGCGGTGGCATCTGCTGATACTTTCGCAGTAGCTCCACCAAAGTTCCAAAGCGATGAGAGTGAGTTGTCTGAAGGCGCGGCCATTGCGTTGGCCAAGGCCAGATCAATCATCTCATCTGTTAGGTCTGTCAGATAGCGGGCTTTCCAGTAACAGCGAAAATCTCCGGCGGGCATCAAAGTATCGAAGAGTTGTTGCACATCGCAGTAGTTCATTCGTCCGGAAAAATCGGTCGACATTTCGCCCAGCTCGCGAAGGGGCTGAAGAAGCGCCTCACCTTCGGCGGCGTCACCGTTGTACACGCAAGCCAGCGTAAAGACCCGCTTGCCCCAGTGTTCCTCTGGGAAGTCCTCGCCGCCTGCGGTGGAAAATTCGCACAACGATCCAACTCTATCTCCATGTTTGGCTAGAAAGTCGCGCCATGCACGAATTGGCTTGGGGCCGTCTTCGACGAGGTATATTGGAGCAGCGAACATGACTTCCGGGCCAATAGGGTGCAGCGCGAATTCGAACTGCACTACGACACCGAAGTTGCCACCCCCACCTAGCAGGGCCCAAAGTAGTTCGGGGTTTTCGTCAGCAGTTGTATGGATCAACGTGCCGTCGGCGACGACTACGTCAGCGGCGATCAGATTGTCGATCGACAAACCGTGCTGTGCGCGCAGCCAGCCAATGCCCCCCGAAAGCGTTAGACCTGCCACCCCAGTGTCGGAAATCAACCCACCCGGCGTCGCGAGCCCATGCTCTTGTGTCGCCGCGTCTACATCACGCCACAACGCTCCGCCTTGCACCTTCGCCACCCGTGCAGATGCATCGACCGTCACTCCTCGCATGAGCGACAGGTCAATCATTACGCCGTCATTACAGACCGCGTGGCCCGCAACATTGTGTCCGCCACCACGAATGGCAATCGGCAGGTCACGTGCAACCGCGAGCTTGACTGCGGTCTGCACGTCGCCCGCAGTTCTGCATTGAGCAATGAGCGCAGGGCGGCGATCTATCATCGCATTCCAAACACTTCGCGCATCATCAAATCGGTCGTCCTCGGGACCAAACATCTCGCCGCTGAATTCAAGTGCCAGCGTATCTAACGTGTTCCTAAAGTCATCCATTCTGTGCTTCCTTTTTAAAACTTGCGTTCAGGCTATCCCAACACATCGGTCTCGCAGAGTGGCATTATGGCCAAGCACAAGGCATACTGGACAAGTGACCGAGGCAAATCTGCCAACACCGTGCCTAATTAGACGAGGATCAGTCATGACCGAAGCTAAGAAACCCCTGATTGTACTGCTCGCTGCACCAGAAACATCAGCATCCGTTCTCTATGGATTGTATGATGTCTTGCTCTCCGTAGGTGCAGTTTATTCCGACATGGTCTCAGGATCACCAGGTGACGAGCTGTTGGACATTAAAATTGCTTCGGCAGACGGAAAACCATTTCATTGTATTGGAAATATTCCGGTTGAGCCGCATATGTCGGTTAACAATCAGGCGACACCAGATGCCGTTGTCATTTGTGACATGTATACGTCGATCTACGATGTCCCGAAGGGCCGATACCCTCGGGAGATCGCTTGGCTACGTAAGATGCACGCGGACGGGGCTATGCTTACGTCCGTCTGTTCAGGATCGCTTCTTCTTGCGGAAGCAGGGCTCTTAGACGGGAAAGAGGCGACAGCGCATTGGGCGTACCGTGATATGTTTCAACGCCATTATCCAAAAGTCGCCTTTCGCAATGAATCTATTCTGTGTCTGGCAGCTGAAGCAGACCGCATTGTGACGGCGGGTGGTGTCAGCGCGTGGCACGATTTGGCTGTCTACTTGATCGCCAGGTTTTGCGGATACAAGCATGCGATTGAAACCGCGAAAGTTTTTCTGATCAGCGGCCACTCTGAAGGCCAGTCACCTTACTCAGTCATGACCCGTCCAATGGAGACCTCGGATGCCCAGATATCCGACTGCCAAGTTTGGATAGCTGACAACTACGCCCTCGCTAAGCCGGTCGAACAAATGGTTGCGCGATCCGGCCTGAACCCTCGTACTTTTTCCCGTCGTTTCCGTTCCGTAACTGGCTTTGCGCCCATAGAATATGTGCAGGCGCTCAGGATAGAAGAGGCCAAGCAGATGCTAGAAACAGATGCCCAGTCTGTAGACGACATCGGCAGCTCAGTTGGCTACGAAGACCCCGCTTCATTCCGTCGAGTATTCAAACGAGGCGTTGGCCTGTCACCAGCCGCCTATCGAAAGAAATTCCAAC
>JAGGNB010000120.1 GCA_017886375.1 Octadecabacter sp. | reverse complement strand
GCAACCAATACCCCAATTTACGAAGCCTACGGCATGTCCGAATGCTCAACCTTCATCTCCGGCAGCCCGACCCGCGCGCCAGATTTTGGCACTCTTGGCCAGCCACAACCGGGACGTCGCATCGCCCTGCTCGATCAACACGGCACATCGGGCGACACAGGCCAGATCGCGGTGCATAAATCCGACCCCGGCCTCATGCTCGGCTACCTGAATGCGCCCGAAGAAACTGCTGCGCGTTTCAGCGCCGACTGGTTCCTGACAGGCGACATTGGTCGCCGCCTCCCCTCAGGTGCCATCGCCTATGAGGGGCGCGTTGACGACATGATGAACGCCGGCGGCTACCGTGTTTCCCCGATTGAGGTTGAAACCGCCCTCGCACAACACCCCGACATCCATGAGGTCGCGGCCGTAGAAGTGCGGGTCAAATCCGACGCGTCGGTCATTGCCGCCTTTTACACCAGCACAGATGTGATAGTTGACACCGAACTGGCCGCGCATTGCGCCGCCCACCTCGCCCGCTACAAATGTCCGCGCATCTTTATTCGCCGTGACGCATTGCCCCGCGGCGCCAACAACAAACTCCTGCGCCGCGCGCTCAGGTCAGACTGGGAGGCCGCACATGGTCAAACTTGATATTATTTCCGATCCGATTTGCCCGTGGTGCTACATTGGCAAAACCAATCTGGACCGCGCCCTCGAACAGATCCCCGATCACCCGTTCACGATTGAATGGCATCCGTTCCAGCTCAACCCCACCATGCCGCTGGAAGGCATGGATCGCCGCGCCTATCTTGAGGACAAGTTCGGCGGCAAAGACGGTGCTGTCAAAGCCTATGCCCCTGTGGTGCAGGCCGCCGAGGCGGCAGGTCTGAAGATTGATTTTGCGGGTATGAAACGCACGCCCAACACCATCAACGCCCATCGCTTGATCCACTGGGCGGGCATTGAAGGCCGCCAGACGTTCGTTGTCCACCGCCTGTTTGAAGCCTACTTTCGCGATGCGCGCGACATTGGCGACACCTACGTGCTCGCCGATATTGCCGACGGATGTGAAATGGACGCCAGCGTTGTATCCAAATTGCTCGACTCCGATGCAGACATCGAAGACATCCAGAAACGCGATGCCCACAGCCGTGAAATGGGCATTTCTTCGGTGCCGACATTCATTGTCGCCAACCAACATGCAGTCCCCGGTGCGCAACCGACTGAGATGTGGCTGAAGGTCATGGGCGACATCATGGCGCAAATCGAGTCTACTGAGTGATCAGTCCAACAAAGGCGCCAGCTCGATCCCCCGCCAAGGCATTGGGCCAAGCCGAATTCGTCGCGCTGATCGCGATGCTCGCGGCGAGTGTCGCGTTTTCTATCGACGCCATGCTGCCCGCCCTGCCCGACATCGGCGCAGAACTGTCACCAGGCAACCTTAATCGCGCCCAACTGATCATCACCAGTTTCGTGTTGGGCATGGGGCTCGGCACGTTCATTACCGGACCCTTGGCGGATCGGTTCGGGCGAAAGAATGTTATCTTGGGGGGCGCGGTTCTTTATGTCTGCGCGACAATCTTTGCGTTTTTCACCACGACACTAGAAACCATGTTGGCCGCCCGTGTCTTGATGGGTCTGGGTGCAGCGGCACCGCGCGTTGTTGCGATGGCATTGGTGCGTGATTTGTATTCGGGACGCGACATGGCGCGGATCATGTCCTTTGTCATGCTGGTTTTCTCGCTCGTGCCCGCCCTCGCGCCGACGTTAGGCGCGGGTATCATTGCCTTTTCAGGCTGGCGCGGCATCTTCGTGGCATTCGCCATTTTTATCAGCCTGTCCACCTGCTGGCTGATGCTGCGCCAACCCGAAACACTCGCCCCCGAAAACCGCCGCCCGCTCCGTTTCACCACCATATTCGCCGCCGCACGTGAAGTGTATGGCCACCCGACCGCGCGCCTTGCGACCTTTGTTCAAACGCTGAGCATGGGCATGCTGTTTTCGGTGCTCAGCTCCACGCAACAGGTGTTCGATCAAACCTATGGCCAAGGCGACACATTCCATCTGTGGTTTGGTGGCATTGCGATTCTCGCGGCCTCCGCATCAATCATCAACGCCCGCCTCGTGGGGCGGCTGGGCATGCGCCCGATCATCAAGGCGATGATGTTGGCGCAAATGTTCATGTCACTGGGGATGATCTGCATCATCATGCTCGGCCTTCCCAACCAGATCGAACTGCTGTTCTACGCTGTCTGGACCGTTTCTGTCTTCTTCCAAGCGGGCCTGACAATCGGCAATCTGAACGCGCTGGCGATGGAGCCTATGGGCCATATCGCGGGGTCCGCCGCCTCCATCGTCACAGCTACCGCGACCGTGGGCGCAGTCCTGATCGCAATTCCAATCGGCCTTCGGTTTGACGGCACACCGCTTCCGTTGGCAATCGGCATCTTCGTTTGTGCCTGTCTCGCCTTATGGCTCACCACAATGATCCGGCGCGACAGCGATTAAGCGGGCTATTGCTTGGCGGTCTTGGCCTCTTTCACTTTAGCTGCAAGATCGCGGGCGATGGCGAACGCACCTTGGATCTTCAAACGGTCCGTGCCCCAATCGCGCCTGATCACGATCTTGTTGTCCTTCACCTTGGCCTGCCCACGCTGATCATCAATGAATTCCACCAGCCCCACGGGGGAGATGAATTTGTCATTGTGAAACCGCAAAACCGCACCCTTTGGCCCTGCGTCAAGCTGGCTGATACCAGCTCTTTTGCACATCGCTTTGATCCGCACGACCAGCATCAGGGTGTTAACCTCTTTCGGCAATGTCCCGAACCGGTCAATCAATTCTGCGGCAAAGCCTTCCAGTTCAACCTTGGTTGTGAGGTCAGACAGGCGGCGATACAGCCCCAGACGCACATCCAGGTCAGGCACGTAGGCTTCGGGAATAAGCACCGGAACGCCGAGGTTGATCTGCGGCGCCCATTGGCCGTCCTCAACCAATGTCACTTCGCCGGACCTGATTTTGGCGATCTGTTCTTCCAACATGGACTGGTACAATTCATAGCCAACTTCGCGCATCTGACCGGATTGTTCTTCGCCCAGCAGATTGCCCGCGCCGCGAATGTCCAAATCCTGCGACGCAAGCGTGAACCCAGCCCCTAGCGTGTCGATCGACCCCAAAACCCGCAACCGCTTTTCCGCCTGCGGCGTCAATTTCTGGCGCGGCTTGTAGGTTAAATAGGCATAGGCGCGCGCCTTGGATCGGCCCACCCGTCCACGAATTTGATACAGTTGCGCCAGACCGAACATATCGGCGCGGTGCACGATCATCGTGTTCGCTGTCGGAATATCCAGACCGCTTTCCACAATCGTTGTCGCCAGCAAGACGTCGTATTTTCCGTCATAAAACGCGTTCATCCGGTCATCGAGCTCTCCGGCGGCCATCTGCCCGCTCGCGGTGACGAACGACACTTCTGGCACCTCATCACGAATGAACGCCTCAATCTCGGGCAAATCGGAAATGCGTGGCACGACAAAGAACGACTGTCCGCCACGGTAATGTTCACGCAACAACGCCTCGCGGATTGTTACAGTATCAAATTCACTCACGTAGGTACGGATCGCCAAACGATCTACTGGCGGTGTGCCGATAATGCTCAACTCGCGTACACCGGACAATGACAATTGCAACGTGCGCGGGATCGGCGTGGCCGTCAGCGTCAGCACGTGAATGTCCGTGCGCATCTGTTTCAGGCGTTCTTTGTGTTGCACGCCAAAGTGCTGTTCTTCGTCAATGACCAGTAGCCCAAGGTCCTTGAACCGGATGTTTTTCGCCAGCAATGCATGCGTGCCGATGACGATATCCACCGTGCCTTTGGCCATTCCATCCTTAGTCAGCGCGGCCTCTTTTGCACTAACAAAACGCGACAAGGTCCTGACATTAATTGGAAATCCGCGAAACCGTTCAACGAACCCTTTGTAGTGCTGGCGCGCCAACAACGTCGTCGGCGCGACAATTGCCACTTGCACGCCGGACATCGCGGCCACGAACGCGGCGCGAATTGCGACTTCGGTTTTGCCGAAACCCACATCACCACAGACCAAACGATCCATCGGTTTGCCCGACCCCAGATCATCCAGAACATCCTCAATCGCCTGCAATTGGTCGTCGGTTTCCGCATAGGGGAACCGCGTTAGAAACTGCTCCCACATGTCCTCGGGCGGCGTCAACGCAGGCGCTGTGCGCAATTCGCGTTCGGCCGCAACGCGGATCAGGCGTTCGGCCATTTCGCGGATGCGTTCTTTCAGCTTGGCCTTCTTGGCCTGCCACGCACCACCGCCCAACTTGTCGAGAAGACCAACCTCGTGGCCATACCGCGACAGCAGCTCAATATTCTCAACCGGCAGGTAAAGCTTGGAACTTTCTGCATATTCCAGCAACAGACACTCATGCGCGGCGCCGAGCGCGGTCACAACCTCCATGCCCAGATAGCGGCCAACACCGTGATCCACATGGACCACCAAATCACCCGGTGTCAGGCTTTGGGTCTCTGTCAGAAAATTCTCGGCGCGACGTTTGCGTTTGGTTTGACGGATCAGGCGATCCCCCAGCACATCCTGCTCAGACACAACGGTGATGCCCTGACTTTCGAACCCGTGCTCGAGCGCCCAGACCGCCATATGCAGGCCACGTTTACCGACGCGGCTGAAATCTGTGACCGGAATCGTTTCCGCAATGCCTTCGTCTTCGATCAAGCCCATCAGGCGTTCGCGCGCGCCTTGCGAATAGGACGCAACGACAACCGGTCCAAGTTCAATCTTTGCTTTAAGATGATCTGCCAAAGCGCCGAAAAGACTAATACTTTCTTGCTGACGTTCAGGCGCAAAGTTACGCCCGATGCGCCCGCCTGCGTCAATAACACCCGGTCCTGTGGCCTGCGGCAACGCCCC
Source organism: Octadecabacter sp. (assembly GCA_017886375.1). Taxonomy (GTDB): domain Bacteria; phylum Pseudomonadota; class Alphaproteobacteria; order Rhodobacterales; family Rhodobacteraceae; genus Octadecabacter. Next base: position 9,853 of record JAGGNB010000120.1, on the reverse strand, counting down.
AAGCTGCATGACGCGAAAATCGCGCACCGCTGCATCCCACGCGGGCCCATCAAGATACAATCCGCTGGGCGCTGCGGGCTTATAGACGGAATCCATCCGCCCCTTTGCTAACATCGCCTCACGACGGGCATCGTATTGATCGTCAATCGAAACCCAACGCGCGTCACGTTGCGCGGCATTTTGTTCGTCCAGCGTCACAGTCGCGCCCGTCAGATAATCGAACAATGTCTCAAGCTCGGCATGGAAAAACCCCAGCCAGTGCTCAACGCCGGCGTGTTTTTTGCCCACTGACACCGCCTCATACAAAGGGTCATCCGTGCCCGCCGCACCAAATTCCAAGCGATAGTTCTGGCGAAACCGTGTGATTGCTGCGTCATCCAAAATCACTTCGGACACCGGCGCAAGGTCGACGATATCTAAAGTTTCCGTCGTGCGCTGCGTCGCGGGATCAAAGCGGCGCGCGCCTTCAAGATCATCACCAAACAGATCCAACCGCACCGGGCCAATCTGACCGGGTGGATAAATATCGATGATGCCACCACGCACGGCGTAATCGCCCGGTTCCATAACCGTGGGCGCCTGCGTAAAGCCCATGCGCACCAAGAACGCCCGCAGCGCGGCCTCGTCTATACGGCTGCCGACACGGGCGGAAAATGCGGCTTCGCGCAAGACTGACCGCGCAGGCACCTTTTGGGTGGCAGCGTTCAGCGTAGTTAATAAAACGAACCGTTCCGGCATTCCGTGTGCCAGACCTGCCAAAACCGCCATGCGGGCCGCAGACACATCCGCGTTCGGGGACACCCGATCATAGGGCAGGCAATCCCAGCTGGGAAAGATCAAAACGGGCATGTCGGGCGCAAAAAACGCCAGCGCCGCGCGCATCGCCTCAACACGTTTGTCGTCACGACAGATATGAACAACCGCGCCGCTCGCGGCCTCAGCCAGGATCAGGCGGGCGTCAAAACCTTCCGGCGCTCCGGAGATGGTGACGTGTTTGGGGTTGGGAACGGGTTTGGCTTGGGTTTTGGTCATGCAAACCGACCTACTGCGCGCAAGCCCAGTGTCAACAGACAGACGCGCAATTAGAAGCCAGCGCCGACGGCCAAATTCTGGTACATGCCAAACATGGCTGTGACGAAAATCGAAATCATGCCGATAAACTGCGTGATGACACGGTGCTTGGACAACCGTGCATACAGCGCCTCACCCTCGGGCTGCTCACGCGCGATCACTTGGGATGTCGACAGGCTCAGCGCACCGACAAGCGTCAGCGGGAACGCCAACAAAAACACCGCCTGCGCAAATTCCACGTCATAGGCAAAGGCCAGTATCGCCAACGACGTCAGCGCAAACGCCAAAAACGTCAACAACACCAAACCCGACACCTGCCCGATATAGAGCAATCGGTTCACGTTGATGCGCACCATGTCGTGCAAATCAATTTCCGCTTGTCCGCCTATCTTGCGGGCCTTTTGAATCATGTCAAATGGCACGCCCAAAACCCAATGGCTGACGGATGACCACACAACGGCCAGCGATATCCAGAACCAAAGGTTGCTGAACGATCGCATGTCGATGACTTCAAATAGGGTGTTGGTCCAGTCCACTGGCGGCAGCCTCGCATTTTTATCGCAACCTAGCTGTGTGTTACGACAATGCCCAGACTTGTGATGCGCGCTGTTCCATGCCACCCAATAGGTGTGACTTGAAAGGCCCGCTCTATGACATTTTCCGCATCGCCCCCGTTTCCAACTACCCGTTTGCGCCGCTTGCGCGCCACTGCGGCGCTGCGATCAATGGTGCGCGAAAACGTACTGTCGCCCAGCGATTTAATCTGGCCGGTCTTTGTTATGGATGGCACCGACGCCGAAGAACCGATCCCATCCATGCCCGGTGTTGTGCGCCGCACGGTGGATCGCATCGGTGCAGCGGCAAAAGACGCCTACGCCCTTGGCATTCCAGCAATCTGCATCTTTCCGTACACAAGCATGCAACACCGGACGCAAGACTGCGCGCTTGCGTGGTCGCCAGACAACGTCGCCAACCGCGCGATCCGTGCGATCAAAGACGCAGTCCCCGATATGGCCGTGATGACCGACATCGCGCTTGATCCCTATAATATCGACGGCCACGACGGGTTCGTCGAAAACGGCGAAATCGTCAATGACCGCACCGTTGACGCGCTGGTGAAAATGGCGCTGACACAGGCAGACTGCGGCGCCGACATCCTTGGACCGTCCGATATGATGGACGGGCGTGTCGGGGCCATTCGATCCGCGCTAGAATCCCATGCGCACCCCAATGTAACGATCCTCAGCTACACAGCGAAATATGCATCAGCGTTTTACGGGCCGTTTCGTGACGCCGTCGGCGCATCAGCCGCACTGACCGGTGACAAGAAAACCTACCAGATGGACCCCGCCAATTCAGATGAGGCAATGCGCCTCGTCGCACGGGATCTGGCCGAGGGCGCGGATATGATCATGGTCAAACCGGGCATGCCCTACCTTGATATCGTGCGCCGCGTGAAAACAGAATTCGGCGTTCCGACGTTCGCCTACCAAGTGTCGGGCGAATACGCGATGATCCTTGCGGCGGCCCAAAACGGCTGGCTCGATCATGACAGCGTCATGATGGAATCGCTCATGGCGTTCAAACGTGCGGGTGCCGACGGCGTGTTGACATACTTTGCACCAGCGGCGGCAAAACTCTTGAACGGCTAAATCCCGCCGCTCTGCATCTAGCTACTGACACGTAGCAAAATACCGCCTATGGTATCGCCATAACGGGGGCAAACCCTGAAACCAAATGGCACGAGGCAGTTATGACACTTATTTCAAGACGCAATTTTGCGCTGAGCGCGCTGGCGACCACGACCCTGTCCGCATGTGGCAACGGGATTGGCGGCAGCGGCGCATCGGTGATCGACTCGCGCGCTGATAGCACGCTGGCGTTCATGTATAACAATTATCCCGGAACCCGCGATCTGGCAGCCAAGGCCAGTGGCATGTTGGTCATGCCGGTCGTCACCGAAGCGGGCCTTGGACTTGGCGGCTCATTCGGACGTGGCGCGCTGCGCATTGGCGAAACGACCGTGGATTACTATTCCGCCGCCGCCGCTAGCGCGGGCCTGCAAATTGGCGCGCAGCAATATTCAACTGTTCTGTTCTTTATGACGCAACAATCCCTGACCGATTTCCGCCGTGCAAGCGGGTGGGCAGCAGGCGCTGACATCGAATACGCGCTCAACTCCACCGGGGAAACACTGCGCGCCGAAACCACAACATCGCTCGCGCCGGTCATTGCGGTCGTCTTTGCACAGGCAGGTTTCCGTGCTGGTGCCACGATTGAGGGCACCAAATACACACGCATCATTCCGTAAACCTGCGGTAAGATTGGCAAACAAGCTGTGTACGCCCAGTGTCATGCTCTGGTCACGCCCTGAGCCGTGCCCCTTTGGGATCAAACGGCGGCTCGGCCAACACCACACCGCGGTGCGGTTTGCCCAAAATCATCACGTCAACCGCGCTCCCCGCGGGTGTATCTTTGAGATAGCCAAGCGCAAGGCTCATGCCGACACTATAGCCATAGGTGCCGGACGTGACGCGCCCGACAGGTGTGCCATCCGGCAGGAAAATAGGTTCACCACCTGTCGCATCCGCCGTCGTAATGTCCTGTACTTGGATCAGTGATAATACCTCACGTGATAGATTACCTTTGATCTTTAAGTAGCTGTCTTTATGTAAAAATTCTTTATCCAGCTTGATAAGTCTGTCAAGGCCAACTTCTTGTGGCCAGTATTCCGGCGAATATTCACGCCCCCAACTTCCATAGCCTTTTTCAACCCGCAATGACATCAAAGCCCGTGATCCGACCGGACCACCTTTCTCGAACCCAGCGGCCTGTAATAATACTTCATAAACAACGGCTTGTTCTTCGGCCTTGCAGTGGATTTCCCAGCCAAGGTCGCCAGTAAACGACACGCGCAGCGCCAGACATGTTACGCCCGCAATTTCTAGCCACTTGGACCGCATAAACGGGAAGTCATCCGTCGCAAGCGACGTGTTTGTCAGCGTTTGTAATGCCTTGCGCGCCAAAGGTCCCGCGATATTGAACCCACACCACGTGTCGGTCATGCTCTCAAAGGTGACATCACCCGGCATCGCCACCATTTTCCAGAACCGCTGATGATACCGCTCCGCCATACCGGACCCAATGATCCAAAATTCGTCCTCGGCCATGCGTGTGACCGTGAAATCGCCTGCAATCCCACCATTCACACCAATCAATGGTGTCAGACAGGATCGACCAACAGTTTTGGGCATGGTGTTGGCGAACACTGCGTTCAGCCAATCTTGCGCTCCAGCCCCTGTGCAGCGGTATTTGGCAAAGTTAGAAATATCAATGATACCAACCGATTGGCGCAACATCTTCGCCTCCCGTCCGACACTGTCAAACCAAGGCTGGCGGGTGAAACCCGCACTTTCAGGCGTGTCGGCATCGAAATAAAGCGGGTGTTCCCAACCGTAATTCAGCCCGAACACTGCGCCCATGTCGCGCTGCTGCTCATAGACGCTGCGGACCCGAACAGGGCGTCCCGCACTGCGTTCCTCGCCCGGGAAGTGAATGCTAAACCGATGCGCATATTGGTCCCCAACCCGCGCTTTGGTAAATTTGGCATCGGCCCATTTACCAAATCTTGCGACATCCCATGCGAACATGTCGTAGGTCGATTCGCCTTTCGTGATCCATTCAGCCGCCATCAGGCCCATACCGCCCGATTGCGAAAATCCCGGGATAATACCATTACAACAAAAGTAGTTCGATAAATCAGGGTGCGGGCCGAACAACACGTTTGAATCCGGTGACCAGATCATCGGGCCGTTGATCACCCGCTTGATGCCAGCCTCCCCAACGACGGGAACGCGATCAATCGCGCGCATCATGTTGTCCTCAATACGCTCCAGATCGTCAGCAAATAATTCATGCCCGAACCCCTGCGGCGTGCCGTCTTCAGCCCAGAACCGCACGTCTTTTTCATAGGCCCCAACCAGCAATCCCTGCCCTTCTTGGCGCAGATAATATTCGCCGTCACGGTCCGCGACGGATGGCAGCCGGCGATCCATGGCAGCAATTTCGGCAATGGTTTCGGTGACAAAATACTGATGTTCTGTCGGCAAAAGCGGCAGCGTAATCCCCGCCAGCGCCGCGACCTCACGACCCCATAGACCGGCCGCATTGATCACCCACTGGGCGCGAATATCGCCCTTTTCTGTTTCAACCATCCATGTGCCGTCAGGCTGTTGAACCGTCGCCGTAACCGGACAAAACCGAATGATTTCTGCCCCACGTTGACGCGCGCCAATGGCATAAGCGTTCGTGACACCGCTGGGATCGACGTTGCCGCCATCGGGTTCAAACATGATGCAGCGGATGCCGTCGTAATTGACCAGCGGATGCAGGGCCTCGGCTTCACCGCGCGACACCTCATGAAAATTCATCCCGTAAAACTTTGCCTTGGCCGCTTGCAGACGCAACTGATGTTCACGTTCCTCGGTCTGGGCCAAATACAGACTACCAGGCTGGAAAACACCGCACGATTGCCCTGTCTCAGCCTCAAGCTCATTGTACAGGTTCATCGTATAGTGTTGAATTCGTGAGATATTTGTGCTGTCGTGTAGCCCGTGGATATTGGCTGCCGCGTGCCATGTCGACCCGCTCGTCAACTCATCGCGCTCCAACAAAACCACGTCTGTCCAGCCGAGTTTCGCCAGATGATAGAGGATGGAGCAGCCAATAACGCCGCCCCCGATAACGACCGCTTGGGCATGTGTGCGCATCTTGGATTCCTTTTGTTCACGGCCAAGGTGGTGCCATTGCACTGGCCCAAATTGCCAATCCGCGACGTCCTGTGTCGCTGTGCAACAAACCCGATCACCGTAGCGGAGCGTTCGCAATCTCAACGCCGCGCCTCAACGACATCCAGCGTCGTTTTTGGGCACTCAACCCACCTAAGTCGGGCTAGGATACCCGTGAATATACCCCAAGGATCGCGTTATGAAAAATTCCACTCGTGTTGTTGTTATCGGGGGCGGCGTTGTTGGCGCATCGGTCCTTTATCATCTGACCAAATTGGGCTGGTCGGATGTCATGTTGTTGGAACGCTCTGAACTGACGAGCGGATCAACATGGCATGCGGCTGGCGGGTTTCATACGCTCAACGGTGACACCAACATGGCCGCGCTTCAGGGCTACACCATCAAGCTTTACAAAGAACTTGAAGAGATCACCGGCATGTCGTGCGGGCTGCATCATGTGGGCGGTGTAACGCTGGCCGACAACAAAGATCGCTTTGATATGCTGGTCGCCGAACGCGCCAAACACCGCTACATGGGCCTTGAGACCGAAATCGTTAGCCCCGAAGAAATCGCCAAGATTGCGCCAATCACCAACTTGGATGGAATTGTTGGCGGGCTTTACGACCCGCTTGACGGGCACCTTGATCCATCGGGCACCACCCACGCCTACGCCAAAGCTGCGCGTATGGGCGGCGCTGAAATTGTCACCCACTGCAAGGTCACAGCCACCACGCAACGGGCCGATGGCACATGGGATGTGGTGACCGACACGAACGGGACTCGGGGCACGATCCATACGGAGAATATCGTGAATGCCGGCGGCCTATGGGCCCGCGAAGTTGCCGCCATGGCGGGTCATTACGCACCGCTGCTGCCGATGGAACACCAATATATCATCACCGACGATGTGCCTGAAATCTATGACCGTGACACAGAACACCCGCACGTCATGGACCCCGCAGGCGAAAGCTATCTGCGCCAAGAAGGTCGCGGGCTGTGCATCGGCTTTTACGAACAACCCTGCCGCCCTTGGGCCGTGGATGGCACGCCGTGGGATTTTGGCCATGAACTGCTGCCCGACGATTTCGACAAAATCACCGACAGCATTGAATTTGCTTATAAACGTTTTCCTGTTCTGGAACGTGCAGGCGTCAAATCTGTGGTGCATGGCCCGTTCACCTTCGCACCCGATGGCAACCCGCTGGTTGGTCCTATCCCGGGGTTGCGCGGGTATTGGTCCGCCTGTGGCGTCATGGCTGGCTTTTCACAAGGCGGCGGCGTTGGCCTGACCTTGGCGCAATGGATGATCGACGGCGAAGCCGACCGCGATGTCACCGCGATGGATGTGGCGCGTTTTGGCGACTGGATCACACCGGGTTACACGCGCCCCAAAGTGGTAGAAAACTACCAACGTCGCTTTTCGATCTCCTACCCGAACGAAGAACTGCCCGCCGCGCGGCCGCACCGCACAACGCCGATGTATGACATTTTCACCGATCTTGGCGCTGTCTGGGGCCAGCAATTCGGGCTCGAAGTGCCCAACTATTTCGCATCGGGCGATGAACCAACATTTGAATATCCGTCATTCCGCCGCTCAAACGCATTCGACGCCACCGCGCGCGAAGTCAAAGCAGTGCGATCCTCCGTCGGAATCAATGAGCTGCACAATTTTGGCAAGTACCGCATCACCGGACCAAAGGCGCGCGACTGGCTGAACCGGATCATGGCAGGCCGCATCCCCAAAATTGGTCGCCTCGCGTTAACTCCGATGTTGTCGCACAAAGGCAAACTCTTGGGTGATTTCACGGTGTCTTGTCTGGCAGACGATAAATTCCACCTGACCGCGTCTTACGGTGCGCAAGCCCAACACCTGCGTTGGTTCCTGCAGCATCAAGAAGACGGCGTCACAATCGAAAACATCAGTGATAAACTCAATGGCTTTCAGATCGCAGGGCCAAAATCCCGCGACCTTCTGGCGGCCTGCACCCGTGATCTGGTTGATATGAAATTTCTTGATGTGCGCCAAATGACCGTGGGCCAAGCAAAATGCACCGTGCAGCGCGTGAGCTATACAGGCGATTTGGGCTATGAAATCTTTTGCGATCCAATGGATCAACGCGCTTTGTGGAACGTGTTGTGGGACAACGGCACGCCTATGGGGATGACGCCCTTTGGCATGCGTGCGATGATGTCGCTGCGTCTGGATCGCTTTTTTGGCTCATGGATGAACGAATTCTCACCTGACTACACGGCGGCTGAAACCGGCATGGATCGGTTTATCAAGTGGGACAAAGACTTTATCGGCAAAGCAGCGGCCCACAACGAGATACCTGCGCGTCAGCTCGTGACGTTCGAAGTAGATGCCGCAGACGCAGACGTCACCGCATATGAGCCGATCTTTATCAACGGAGAGGTTTTGGGCTTTTGCACATCTGGCGGCTTTTCGCACCACACCGGAAAATCCATCGCCTTTGGCCTGATCCCCAAAGAACATGCAAACGCCGGCCTTAAGGTTGAGATTGAAATCCTCGGAGACCGTCGCGCGGGAACCCTGATCACAGACCCGATCTTTGATGCCGATGGCACGCGCCTTCGATCATGATCGCAACACTTCTCCTCGCAGCTGGTCAATCATCCCGCATGGGCGGGCGCGACAAGCTGCTGGAAACTGTCGATGGGGTTCCGCTTCTCGCCCTTCTCACCGCCCGCGCGTTAAGCGTTGGCCCAACCTTTGTGACCCTTCCCAGCGCAGACCACCCGCGTCGGTTTGCACTGCCGCAATCGGCGCAGATCGTTGTGGTTGATGCGAATTTGGGTATGGCACACAGCATCAAAGCCGGCATCGCTGCCCTGGGCGACACTGCGACTGGCGTTATGATCCTGCCGGCCGACATGCCGGATATTACCGCATCTGATATGGCTGCGGTTCAAGCTGCCGCCGCAGAGTCAGGCCTGCCGATTGTCCGTGCTAGCACGCAAGATGGCCGCGCAGGTCATCCGATTTATTTCGCAGCCAGCCAATTCCCCCGTTTCGCCGACCTGGACGGGGATCGCGGCGCGCATCGCCTCACTCTAGGGCTTGAGGATCAGACCCGTCTTGTGGCGCTAGAAGGGGACCGCGCGCGGTTAGATCTGGATACCCCAGAAGACTGGGACGCCTACCGCGCGCGGACCTGATTATCCAGCCAGAAGCCGCGTTTCGTGCTTGGTCAGACCCATCCGCGCCGCACCATAGGATGAAAGCCCTTGCGGTGTTGTAAGCTGTGGGAACAAGCCAAGGATTTCGGCGCGCGGCCCTTCGTCAAGACCGTCCATCGAATAGCTGCCGGGCTGGAACGATTCCGTCCAGGCACCGTTGGAAAAAAGCACCTCGTGGTGGTCCAACAGCAGGTGAATATAGGTGACATGCTGTGCCGCGATACCGGCGCGATGTGTCAGGTGTTTGGCCGACGCCAGAACCTCTGTCTCACCGAAATTCAGACTGACACGCTCACCGCTCATCAGGATGCGGTGTCTGGGTGAAACGACCAAATCACGCGCGGGCATATCAGGGCCCAGTGATCCGGCATGAATAACGACCGGACGCCATTCCGGATGCCGCGCCAGATCGCTGGCCCCAAGGTCGCGCCGGCCAACCCAGCAAATTTCCTTCGCGCCGTTGTCGCGGGTAATCACGGTGTCGCCAGCTTGCAGATCTTTGACCGCAACTTGGCCGCGCGGGGTCGCGATCATAGTACGGGGGGTGAAACAAATCGGCGTCGTCGTGATCGTTTCGATATTGCTGTACGTGATGCGGCCATATTGCTGACCACTGCTGCTTGAAAGAAGAATAACACCGTCTTCATCCCCCTCAGCACCTTCTTCATAGGTAATTTGCGTGTCGAGATCGGCCTCGAAATAGGCGGACAGATCCAAAACATCGGTGTCACCGTCGTCGCCGTCCTCGTTGCCGTACATGGTGTCCTGACCTTGGCCGCCCTTTATACTGTCATCGC
>JAGGNB010000208.1 GCA_017886375.1 Octadecabacter sp. | reverse complement strand
CCATGGCCTTTGACCATCGCCCGACGCGCATCCATTCGACGATGCTGTCCGGCTGATCTTGACACAGGTCGCTGCCGATGCCGAGATTTCGCGCCCCGTAGCGCGATGCGGCATCTGCAACCATCTGGCAGAAACTTTCAATTGTGCAGTCTGATCCACCCTGAAGATGGTGCGGATAAACCGAAAAACCCACCATTCCACCCCGCGCGACAAGGGGTTTGATTACATCGTCGCCAAAATTACGGCGTGCAGGATGCCACCAGCTGGGGTTCGCGTGGGTGATCGCGATGGGCCGCGACGACGCATCGATGGCTTGCAATGTAGATCGATCGCCCGAATGGCTCATATCGACGACAAGCCCGACGCGGTTCATTTCGGCCACAGCTTGCACGCCAAAACGGGTCAGGCCTGTGTCATTTGCCTCGTAACATCCGCTCGCCAGTAAGGATTGGTTGTTATAGCTCAACTGCATGAACCGCACGCCCAGTTGATGCACGATTTCAATCAGACCAATGTCATCTTCAATAGGGCTAGGATTCTGAAATCCAAAGAAAATCGCAGTGCGGTCCGTCGCGCGTGCAGTCGCCACATCATCGCCCGTGGTGGCACGCATGATGAGGTCCGGAAACTGCTCAAACCGGCGGTTCCATGCCTCAAGTTGCAGCACCATTTCGCGAAACGTTTCGTGGTAGGTGATGGTCACATGGACGGCGTCAACGCCACCTTCGCGCATCTGGCGAAAGATCTTTTCAGACCAATTGGCGTACTGCAGATTATCAATCAAATATCCCATGTGCGCACCCTGCCCCATCTATCGCGAAAACGCCGCAAATTATGATCGGCAATGGAACGCTTAAGGGGCCTTTTGCGTTTCGTCTACGCATCTTGTTTGGTATGAAGATGCAAAGACTTTTATCGAGCAGGCAAATATGCGCAAATTGATCCCTATTGTGGCTTTGATGTCATGGGTGATCCCGTCAGGGTCCTCGTCGCAAGACGTGCGTTTGGTTGCTCCACAGGCTGATGAAGAACTGCAAACGATTTTGACCGCAGCGTCACTGACTTTGGCGCTTGAACGCGATGGAGATGATGCGCCGCAGGATTATGTCGCCGCAGCGCGGGCCGACTATCGCCGGCTGCTGACGGGGCTGTACGCCGAAGGGTTCTACGGCGGAACGATTTCTATTCTTGTCGACGGGATCGAAGCCTCGGGGATCGACCCGTTGGTCCCGCGCAGTTCGGTCAGCACCGTCGTGTTGTCTGTGACACCGGGACCACGGTTCACATTCGGGCGTGCAGACATCGAACCATTGGCGCGCGGAACGCAGATGCCAGAAGCCTTCGCAACCGGCAACACCGCGCGTTCGGATGATATCAGTGACGCCGCGAGCGCTGCCGTCGTTGGTTGGCGCAATGCGGGCCACCCTTTGGCGCAAACCGACGGGCAAACGATCACTGCGCGCCATGAGGACGAAAAGCTTGATGTGGCGATTGTCATCGCACCTGGGCCCGAGCTTCGGTTTGGCAACGTCGTGGTGACCGGAAATGACGCCGTGCGTGCCGATCGTGTGCTGGCCATCGCGGGCCTGCCAACGGGAACATTTGACCCCGCCGCAGTTGTGCGCGCCGAGGCAAACTTGCGCCGTACAGGTGCGTTCACATCGGCCGCAATCATTGAGGGTGACGCGGCTGTCGGCAGCACCCTGCCGATGACCATTGCCGTCGTCGAACAAACACCGCGCAGGATTGGCGCGGGTGTCGAATATTCGACCGTTTCAGGATTGACGCTGTCGGGGTACTGGCTGCATCGCAACCTGCTTGGCGGCGCGGAGAGGTTCCGTGTTGACGGTGAAATTACAGGGCTGTCAGGCGGCACAGGTGGGATAGATTACAGCCTTGGTGCTACCTATTTGCGCCCTGCAACGTTTCGCCAAGACACCGATTTTTATATCAATACAAATATCGCCCAGCTCGATGAACCGTCGTTCTTTGAACGCGACGCCAGCATTGAGACCGGCATCATACGGCGCATTTATGACGACGTGATATTGGAATACGGGCTTGGCTATAACGTCGGCGAAGTGTCTGACGATTTGGGCGACCGAACCTACAGCCTGATTTACGCGCCACTTGAAGGCACGATTGATCGGCGCAACGACGCGCTTGATCCGACGTCTGGATATTACGCTAACCTTTTGGTCGCGCCGTTTATAAGCCTGAATGGCGCCGACAGTGGCGCGCGCATCTATGGTGACGGCCGGATTTATCGCAGCTTTGGGCAAGACGACCGCGTCACGCTGGCCTTGCGCGGCCAAATCGGGTCAATCCTTGGTGCAGATGCCGCGGATGTGCCGGCCAGCTACTTATTTTATTCCGGCGGTGGTGGCACTGTCCGTGGACAGCCGTATCAATCCCTTGCGGTGGATCTGGGTGGCGGCAATGAAATTGGCGGCACCTCGTTTTTTGGCGCGCAATTTGAGGCGCGCGTGGATGTCACCGATACCATTGGCGTTGTCGGGTTTTACGACACAGGTTTTGTCGGCGCCGACGCAATCCCGTTTGAAAATGGTGATTGGCATGCCGGTGCTGGCCTTGGTTTGCGTTACGACACGGGGATCGGCCCGATCCGGTTAGACCTCGCGACGCCCGCCTCAGGCGACGAGGCAGGTCAGCGGATTGAAGTCTACATTGGAATAGGGCAATCGTTTTGATGCGTATCATTTTGACGCTTTTGTTGGTCACTTGGACGGGTATTGCAGCGGCCCAAAGCACTGAAGACGACCGGGATTTCATCACCGGCCTGATCGAAGATACTATAAATAACGACGACTTAACGGTCCGTCTGATCAATTTTCAGGGGGCTCTCAGCTCGGCTGCGACGGCGGATGCCATCACGATTGCCGATCCAGACGGCATTTGGCTGCGCCTTGACGGGCTGACAATTGACTGGAATCGTTCCGCATTGCTGTCAGGTCGGGTCGAGATTGGTAAGCTCAGCGCGGAGCGGATTGAATTGATCCGCCTGCCTGTCACCAACACCGACGTGGTTGATCTGCCAACGGCAGAAGCCACGCCTTTCAGTCTGCCTGACTTGCCTGTGTCCATCGACATTGCAGAAATTTCAGCTGCGGAAATCGTTCTGACCGAAGCCCTACTGGGCGAGCCTTTGACGGCGCGCTTTGAGGGGGCTTTGACGCTCGGGGATGGCGAAGGCAGCACAGATTTCACGCTGGAGCGCACCGACAGCAAAGTCGGGCGCTTTATCGTCAATGCGGCCTACGAAAACGAGGCGCGGCAGCTGGGGCTATACCTTCTCGCCGAAGAGGGCCAGAACGGCATCGCCGCACGGATGTTGAACCTACCAGATCGCCCGTCCGTAAAACTTGAAATCGCAGGTGATGCGCCGTTGGATGACTTTGTCGGTGATATCGCGTTGGCGACGGACGACGTTGACCGTGTCACAGGCACCGTTCAGCTTTCGCGCCCCTCCGGCAGCATTGATCAGGCCTTTTTTGTGAACCTAGAAGGCGATCTGCGCCCACTGCTGTCCGATCAATATGACGCGTTCTTCGGCGCCTCAACGGTGTTGCGGGTCGAGGGCACGTCATTCGGGCTGGGCGGGGTGCGTCTGTCCAATCTTATCGTTGCTGCAGATCAACTGGTCCTGCGTGGTTCGGCGCGCATTGATGCGAATGGCTGGCCAGAAACGATTGATCTGCGCGGACGTCTTGGCACGGGCAGTACGGACCGCGTGTTGTTGCCAATAGGTGGCGTGTCTACCGAAG